>JAZOTY010000060.1:0-13072 GCA_045657845.1 Acutalibacteraceae bacterium
GGGGCGGCACCAGCGTCATCGCCGCCGTCCTCGTCGCCGCCGTCCTGTACACGCTGCTGAACCTCATCGTCAGCATCGGGATGCAGAGGGGCTACGGTCAGGAGGTCGTCGAGGCCACCACGAAGGCGGCCGAAGCGGCGAGCAAAGCCGCGAAGAACGCGCAGGAAGCACTCATCGCCCTTTGGAGGAAATGATCCATGTCTGAGAATTGTGCCGTCATCCTCGCCGCCGGCGAAGGAAAACGCATGAAAGCCAATAAACCGAAACCCATGATGGAAGTCCTGTCCCGGCCGATGATCGACTGGGTCCTGGACGCGGCGGAAGCCAGCGGGGTCAGCGACACCATCCTGGTCGTCGGCGCCTACGGCGAACAGCTCGTCGACCACTGCGGGGACCGCTCCGCCATCTGCTGGCAGAGAGAGCGCCTCGGCACCGGCCACGCCGTCATGATGGCCCTCGATTACCTGAATGCCTCTGACGCGGACAACGTCCTCATCCTGAACGGCGACGCGCCCTTCATGGACGCGGCGACCATTGCGGAGAGCCTCGCGCTCCACGAGGCGAACGGCAACGCGGTCACCGTCATCTCGGCCCGCCTCGACGACCCCTTCGGCTACGGCCGCATCGTCCAGGGCGCCGACGGCAGCTTTGAACGCATCGTCGAGCAGAAGGACGCCACCGAAGAGGAAAAGGCGATCCGGAACGTCAACTCCGGCGCCTACTGGTTCCGCCGGGAAGACCTCATCTCGTCGCTCGGCAAACTGACGACTGACAACGCCGCGGGCGAGTACTACCTCACCGATACCATCTACATCCTGAAACAGGAAGGGAAGAACGCCGGCGTCTTCGTCACGGAGAACGCGGACGTGGTCCTCGGCGCGAATGACCGGGAACAGCTGCAGGCTCTGAACGACATCGCGGCCCGAAACTTCCCGGAGGCTGTAAAATGAGTTTTTTCGACAGATTCAAAGGAAACCGACCCATGTATATTATCGCGGGGCTCGGAAACCCGGGCTCCAAATATGAGAACACCCGCCACAACATCGGCTGGCTCGCGCTGGACGAACTGGCGAAGGAGCAGGGCGTCTCGGTCGACCGCATGAAGTTCCATGCCCTCACCGGCCAGTGCATCCTGAACGGGGAAAAGGTCCTTCTCATGAAGCCCACCACGTACATGAACAACAGCGGGGAGGCCATCGAGGAGGCCCGGGCCTTTTACAAGATCCCCACCGGGAACGTCATCGTCATCTCGGACGACATCAACCTGGCGCCCGGCAAGATGCGCATCCGCCGCAAGGGCGGAGCGGGCGGCCACAACGGCCTCAAGTCCATCATCGAGTGCATGGGCACGGACAACTTCCCGCGCATCCGCCTCGGCATCGGCGGGAAGACTCACCCGGACATGGACCTTGCGGACTACGTCCTCGGCAAGTTCCCGAAGTCCGAGCAGGAGGACATCGACAGGGCGATGAAGAACGCGGCGAAAGCGGCGGAACTCATCATCGCGGGCGATGTCAATGAGGCGATGAACCAATTCAACTAAAGAGAACGGCTCAGCCGTTTCGAGCATATCAGACCCCCACCCCTCCGCGGGTTGGGGGCACTACCTGTTATCTTCCGATTTTCACGAGGTGACCTATGTCCGGCTTTTCGAATGCCATCGCACAACATGAGACCTACCAGGAGATCCTGTCCACCATCCGGGCGGGCCGGTTCCCCTTCGGCGTCCTCGGCACGACCGGGATGCACAAGGTCTTCCTCCTCCATTCGCTGCTCGCGTCCCTGAACGAGAACGGCGGACACCGGCGCGCCATGGTACTGGTGCCGGACGAGGGCACCGCCACCCGCATGATGGAGGACTTCGAGGCCATGGGCACGAAGGCGGCGCTGCTGCCGGCCAAGGACCTCACGTTCCTCACGGACCAGGTCCGTTCCCGGGAGTATGAACAGATGCGCTGCGGCGCCCTGTCCGCCTGGGTCCTCGGCACCGTCGACGTACTGCTCGTCTCCGCCGAGGCCGCGGTCCAGAAGACCGTCCCGCCGGAGGTCCTCGCCTCCCGCATGATCGACCTCAAAGTCGGGGAGGACATCTCCCTCGACGAGCTGAAGCACAAGTTCGTCGCCGCCGGGTACAAGCGGGCAGACGAGGTCGAGGGCCACGGTCAGTTCTCGGTCCGCGGCGGCATCGTCGACTTCTTCCCGCCGGAGCGGGAGCTGCCCCTGCGCATGGAGCTCTGGGGCGACACCATCGACACGATCGCGGAGTTCGAAGTCGAGTCCCAGCGCCGCACCGACCTCGTCGACGAGGTGCTCCTGACGCCCTCGGCGGAGATCATTGCCGGCGACGGGGAAGAGGACTCCGAAGAAGCCGTCGCGGAACAGATCCGGTCCATCGCCAAAAAGGTGCGTTCGAAGAACGCGGACCTGGCAAAGGCGAAACTCCATGAGGACGCCGACGCCATCCGGTCCGGACGGGACCTCTGCCCGGACAAGTACATCAACCTCTACTATGAGAACGCCTGCACGCCGCTCGGGTACCTGCAGGAGGGCGACCTGCTCATCGCCGCGGAGAGCGGTACCGTCAAGGAGCGGGTGAACGGCGCCGTGAAGCTCTACCGGGAGGACCTCAAAGCGGCCCTCGAGACCGGCGAGTACGTCAAGGCGCTCGGCGACCTCATGATCACCTATCAGGACCTCGTCTCGGACTATGAGCACGCGGACCTCCTCTACATGGACAACTTCGCGCGCGGCAGTTTCGATCTGCCGGTGAGGGAGCTCTACAGTCTGACCCTCGGCCAGACGCCCCAGTGGAACGGCACGTTCGCGTCGCTCGAGCAGGACTGCTTCCCGAGCGGCATCCGGGAGTACACGACCGTCGTCGCGGCGGGCACCGGGAAGGCCGCGAAGCAGCTCGCGAACGACCTCGAAGACGCCGGTTACAAGGCGATCTACTACTCCCTCATCCCGAACGAATTCCCGAAGGGCACCATCTGTGTCCTGTCCGGCAACTTCAGTGCCGGCGTCCTGTTCCGGGAGTCGAAGTTCCTCATCATCTCGCAGGGCAACAAGGCCGCGACGAGCCGCCGGAAACAGATCCGCAACCGCAACGCCGCGAACGCCTTCCACAGCCTTGACGAACTCCACAAGGGCGACTACGTCGTCCACTCGCTCCACGGCATCGGCATTTTCGACGGCATCGAGAAGATGACCGTCACCGGCGTCACGAAAGACTACCTGAAGATCCGCTACGCCAAGGGCGACGCGCTCTACGTCCCCGTCACGCAGCTGGACCTCGTCTCCAAATATATCGGTCCCAAAGACGATACGAGCAGAGTCAAGGTGAATCGCCTCGGCTCCAGGGAGTGGGAGAAGTCCCGCAGCAAGGTCCGCGCCGCGGTCCGGGACATGGCGAAGGAACTCACGGAGCTCTACGCCAAACGCCTGAAGGCGCCGGGCTACGCGTTCTCGCCGGACATCGACATGCAGTCGGACTTCGAGCGCCGGTTCGAGTACGACGAGACCGACGACCAGCTCCGCTGCATCCACGAGATCAAGTCCGACATGGAGCGCGCGTACCCCATGGACCGCCTCCTGTGCGGCGATGTCGGGTTCGGCAAGACCGAAGTGGCGCTGCGCGCAGCCTTCAAATGCATCGCGGACGGGAAACAGTGCGCCATCCTGGTGCCGACGACCATCCTCGCGTTCCAGCACTACAACACGATCATGCAGCGGTTCGAGGGCTTCCCGGTCGAAGTCGAGATGCTCTCCCGCTTCCGCACGCCCACCCAGCAGAAGAAGATCCTCGACCGGGTCCGCCGGGGCAACATCGACGTGCTCGTCGGCACGCACCGGCTCATCTCGAAAGATGTGGAGTTCCGGGACCTCGGCCTCCTCATCGTCGACGAGGAGCAGCGGTTCGGCGTGGCGCAGAAAGAAAAACTCAAACAGAAGTTCCCGAACGTGGACGTGCTGACCCTGTCGGCCACGCCCATCCCGCGGACCCTGAATATGGCGATGAGCGGCATCCGCGACATGTCGATCATCGAAGAGGCGCCGCTGGACCGCCACCCGGTCCAGACGTTCGTCCTCGAGTACGACCCCGGCATCGTCGCGCAGGCCATCGAGAAGGAACTGCGCCGCGGCGGCCAGGTCTACTACCTCTACAACAACGTCGAGGGCATCTCGCACTGCGCCGCGAAGGTGCATGAACTCGTGCCGGAGGCGCGCATCGGCATCGCGCACGGCAAGATGTCGGAAGAGCAGCTGTCCGCGGTCTGGCGGGACCTCATGGAGGGCGAGATCGACATCCTCGTCTGCACGACGATCATCGAGACCGGCGTCGACATCCCGAACGTCAACACGCTCATCATCGAGAACGCCGACCGCTTCGGCCTCTCGCAGCTGCACCAGATCCGCGGCCGCATCGGCCGCTCCTCCCGCCGCGCCTCCGCCTACTTCACGTTCTACGGCGGCAAGGAGCTGACGGACATCGCGCAGCGGCGTCTCTCCGCCATCCGCGAGTACACCGAGTTCGGGTCCGGCTTCAAGATCGCCATGCGCGATCTCGAACTCCGCGGCGCCGGCTCCATCCTCGGCGCGCAGCAGCACGGCCACATGGAGGCGGTCGGCTACGACATGTACCTGAAGATCCTCGCCGAGGCCATCGAAGAACAGAAGGCGCTGAACGGTTCGGACGGCGAGGCGGCGGACGGCAGTTCTGCTGCTCTGCCCGGTGGCTCTGACGCTTTCACCGGCAGTGCTTCGGCAGGCGAACTGACCGGAAAAGCCGCCTACACGCCGAAGCGCGAGTGCCTCGTCGACATCCAGATCGACGCCCACATCCCGGAGGACTACATCGAGAGCATCCCGCACCGTCTCGCCATGTACCGGCGCATCGCCGACATCCGCACGAGCGAGGACGCGATGGACGTCACCGACGAGCTCATCGACCGCTTCGGAGACCCGCCGCCCGCGGTAGAAGGCCTCATCGAAGTGGCCCTGCTCCGCAACACGGCGGCGCTCCTCGGCATCTACGAGATCACCCAACGGGGCGACGCGCTGCTCCTCTGGTGGGACGACATCGACATGAAGGCGGTCGCCCGCGCCTCGCAGGAGTTCCGCGGCCGGCTCATGGTGAGCGGCGGCGCCAAGCCGTACGTCACCTTCAAAGTCGAGCACACCTCCGTCGTCGCGGAGCAGGACTCCGCCGACACGCTCAAAGACCTCAAGACCTGCCTGCTCCTCATGGCCGCCTCCAAACGGGAATCCGAACTCTCCTCATACTGATAAGCTGAACTTTGTTGAGGAGCCATATGACTTGACGAAAGCCTTTTGCGTCTTTGCAGAAGGCTTTTCGTGCGCCCGAGCATACCGTCTGACGCGGGCGGGTGCGGTGAACGATTCGAGAGCCCGGGCATTGACAGCCCGACCTCCGAACCTTCGGCGTTCCCCTTCCCGCCCGCTGAACTGTTCTCGTTGGAAAGCAGAAGACCACGCCAAACTCGAAATAATCCAGTTTAGCGTGATTGTTTGTGTGTGCAAGCAGGTAGTTTTCGAAAAAAGTCACGTCAAATCGCACAATTCAAGTTTTAGCGTGGTTATTTATCGTTTTTTATCTCGAATCGCTCTTTTCTGAGCCCAAAAAAGTCACGCTAAAATGCACAATCTGAGATTTGGCGTGAAAAACCTGATGATATGCTCTGGAATTGGAAGGAAAAAGTCACGCTAAAACGTCAAAATCGTAATTTGGCGTGAAAAAAGACCTCGACGGAGATGGTTGACTGAAGAAAAGCGCTAAAAATATCACGCTAAAAAGCAAGAATAGAGGTTTAGCGTGAAAAACAAGAAAAACCCGGGCGATCACATTGCTTTTGCAGGCCAAAGGGCAGACTTGGCCTTTGGCCTGTTGTTTGCCCCATGCCGGCGGGTGGAAGTGCGGTCAAGGGCAGGCAACGCGATAGGTGGTTGCCTGTCGTGGAACGAGCGGGCCCCTTGACGGCGCTGCAAGCCGCTGGCACGAAGCCCGGAGCGAAGCGGAGGGCGCAAATACGCACGGTAGCTGACAGGGGCACGCCGATGCCCCGCTGCCAGGGCGGATGTTGCCTTGCGAATTCAAGCTTGGAACGCTCGGCAAATACCAGTTTGATGAGCTGTGACAAAGTGGACTGTGTTCGTGTGCAAATGAAAAAGCTCCTTCCCGAAGGGGGAGGAGCTTTTGGCCGATGAGATTCGTTCGAGGGTCAGCTGTGGTTTAGTCGAGGTTCAGCCGGTTCTTCATGATCGAAGTGACGGCCCAGTAGAGGACTGCCGTGATGAGGATGAAGAGGACCGAGTTGCCGAGCAGAGTGCTCTGCATGACCGCGCCGTTGGTCGCGACATTGTTGACCACCTTGCCGAGGATCCCCATGAAGGCGGTGGACACGATGTTCGAAGCGATCGCGAGGCCGATGTAGGCACCGATGGCGCCGAGGACCTTGTGGTTCTTCGCGATCAGCTGGCCGAACGCGATGGCAAAGTACCAGGAGATGGTAAAGCGCGCAAACCAGCAGAGCAGGAAGACCAGGAGCTCCACGGCGAAGAGCCAGATGGGGACGCCCAGCTGATCGTGGATGGCTTCCTTGTTGTTGAGGAAGAGCTGTACGATCGTGTCCCAGATCTGGTCCATGATGTTGCGCAGGCCTTCGAGGTGGCCGACGGCAAGGAACCAGGACAGAGCGGCGACGCCGATCGTGATGAGCATCCAGATGAGGGCATTCAGCAGTTTCGAGAACACGAGGTTCACGGGCCGGGTCGGCAGCGTGTTCATGAGGTAGCCCTCATCGGTGAAGATGTTCTTGTAGAACCGGTAGATCACCCAGAAGGCGGCCATGAACAGGATGGCGAGCGGGGCCAGGACGAATGCCACGGTCAGGAGCGAGGACAACAGGCTGATGATGTGCGCGAAGGCGGGAGCCACGGAGTCCATGATGGCTTTGCGTGTGGCGAGCCAGGTGACGAATCGCCCGAGCAGCGCGATGACCAGCATGACGATGTAAGCCGGTCCGAGGAAGCGGGCGTTCGAGAGGAAGTCGTGTTTGATGAGTTTGCCTAACATCTGAACACCTCCCGGAACAGACTGTCGACCGTTTCGCCCTGTTCGAGGACAGAGGCGACGGTGGAGTGGCGGATCATATCGCCCTTGCGGATGAAGACGAACTCGTCCAGGACGGGCTCGATGTCCGCGATGAGGTGGGTCGACAGGATGACGGTCGCATCCTTGTTGTAGTTCTTGATGATGGTGTCGAGGATGTAGTCGCGGGACGCGGGGTCCACGCCGCCGATGGGCTCATCGAGCAGGTAGAGTTTCGCGTCGCGGCTCATGACGAGGATGAGCTGGACTTTCTCGCGGTTACCTTTGGACAGCGCCTTGAACTTGGCTTTCGGGTCGATGTCGAGATGGGTGAGCATCTCGCGCGCCTTGTCCATGTTGAAGTCTTCGTAGAAATCCTTCATGAACTTCAGCATCTGCTCGACCGTCATGCGGTCCTCGAGGTAATTGCGTTCCGGGAGATAGGCGACGATGCGCTTCGTCTCCACACCGGGCTTCATGCCGTCGATGAGGATCTCGCCGGAGGTGGGTTGCAGCAGACCGCTGGCCAGTTTGATGAGCGTGGTCTTGCCCGAGCCGTTGGGACCGAGGAGCCCGATGATCTTGCCTTCGGGCAGTTCGAGATCGATCCCGTTCAGGGCCTGGACGCTGCCATACTTCTTGACAAGCTGTCTGCATTCCAGAATGGCTGCCATAGCAGTGCCTCCTAAACAGTTTTGTTAACATGTCTATTATAGTCGCCTCGTGACGAGTTTCAAGGGGTAAATCGCCACAGAACGGCGAGCCCAGTAAACCACTCCAGCTTTAACTTTACCTTAAAGGGTTTTTGGGCGATGTACCGCGCCTTTTCGGTTGACACTCTGTGGAAATTCATTTATTATTATCTTTGAATATACGTAAATATCTGGCATTTTCCAGAGAGGGGATACATGAAATGGATATCAAAGGATTACTGATCAACGTCATCAATACCAGACTCGATGCCAATTTCGAAGCGCGCCGTCCCGCTGTCCAGGCCGCGAAGGACCGCAAGGCCATCGTCAAGCAGGAAATGGCTCAGCTGAAGAAGGACCAGGCCGCTCTGGACAAGAAGATCAAAAAGCAGCGCAACAAGCAGGCCGAGAAGATCTACAAGATGCGTCAGGCCGGCGACTATGAAGGCTCCATCGGCGTCATCGATGAGGCCGCGTTCGCCAATTACAAAGAGATCGCTGCCAACGAGCTGAAAAAGGCCGAGATGAAGGCCAAAGCCGAAGCCGCCATCGAAGAGAAGGTCGCTGCCAAGGCCGAGCAGGTCAAAAAGGAAGCCATCGCGTTCGTCGAGAAAGAAAACGCCGCGAAATAAGGCTCACCGCCAGACATCTGTCAACCAACCTCCGGACATCCCGTTCGGAGGTTTTTTGTTTTCTTTACTTGACGAGTGTCTTTTGTACGCGTACAATTGAGAGTGGAAGGCTCCCTTCACGGGAGCAATGTGTGAAGACTAAGCAGAAAGGAGAATAACGCATGAAAAGAACCATTGCCGCGGTCCTGACCGCTCTGGCCATGGTCGTCGCGCTGGTCCTCCCCATGACCGCGTTCGCGGATGACAAAACTCCTCAGAACGTCAAGCCCTATGAAGAGAAGTATGAGGCGACCGGCACGGAGAAAGACTACGATGTCGTCGTCGAAGACTTCGATGAAGAGGAAGTCGACGAAGAGGACGCGGAACCGGCGGAAGCCGTCGAAGTCATCGTGGACGATGACACCGACGCGGTGCTGCCGAAACCGTCCGTCAAAGTCAAAGGTCTCGACATCGACCTGCCCGATGGAGAGTATGCCATCGACTACGACCTCTCCGGCAACGGCACCATGAAGCTCGTCGAACCGGCGAAGCTCACGGTCAAGGACGGCAAAGCATTCGCGAGACTCGCGTGGAACGACCCGGAGGTCGACAAGCTCGTACTGAACGGGGTCGACTACCTGCCCGTGGACTTCACGAAGAGCCACAACATCCAGGGTAAACTCCCGGTGTTCCTGCTCCCGCTTTCTCAGTTCGGCAAAGACCTCGACTTCAATGTCCACACCAGAGGTGTGAACCTGGAGCTCGACGACTACAAGCTGAACATGAAGAAGTATGACCCGGACTTCGACGCGACCGCGCTGAACGAAAAGGTCGCGGAAAGCATCCGCGGCGCGCAGCCCGTCAAGTTCTACAAATGGCGCACCGGCATGAAGAGCAGCATCTGGGGCCCGTTCGCGTTCCTCGCGGCGGTCGCGCTCGGACTCTTCGGCTGGAGCAGATTCTGGAATAAGAAAGACGAATAATAGAGGAGGAAACATCTATGGGATTCTTACAGACTCTTATGGACTTCTGTCATTTCGGCGAATTCGGCCTCGATGCCAGAGTCTTCATCTTCGCGCCGATCGCCGGTCTCGGCTGGCTGTTCGCGTACATCGACCTCATCCGTCTCGGCTTCAAACAGAAGACCTACGGTATGCCCATCGCCGCCCTGGCGCTGAACATCGTCTGGGAAGGCCTTTACGCTTACATGTACTGGGCTCATGACGGCATGTTCTACGGCGGTTACATGATGGCCTGTGTCAACACGGCATGGTTCATCGCCGACTGCCTCATCCTTTACACGCACATCAAGTGGGGCAAGAAAGACTTTGAAAAGGTCGCCGACGGACGCCTCTTCTGGCCATGGTTCACCGTGGTCATGATCATGGCTGTCGTCGTCGAGATCACCTGGCTGCAGGCCTACGGCGTCCGCGCCAACGGCTGCACCGCCATCGTCCAGAACCTCCCGATGTCCATGCTGTTCATCTTCCTGCTCTATCTCCGCAAGGGCACGGAAGGTCAGTCCATGATGATCGCCATCGGCAAGATGCTCGGCACCATCGGCGCGTGGCTCGCCATCGCCGTGTACCCGTCCCTTCAGGACCCGCTGAACATCTGGTGCGGCGTCATGTGCACGATGTTCGACCTCATCTACTGCGTCCTGCTCTACAAGGCGTTCAAGGCCGAGGGCAAGAACCCCTGGAAGCCGCTGGCTCCCGCGGACCCGGCCAAGAGAGACCTCACCAAGTCTCCCGTCTTCAATCCGAAGACCGATACCATCGTAGACGACAAGATCGTTTCCCGCGTTGTCGGAAGCTGATCTGGAATAACAGCAAAGACCCCTTTGCGTTTTGCAAAGGGGTCTTTTGTTGTATAATGGAGCCAGTAACAGGAGGTGTTCGCGATGAGTGACCGTACGTTCCGGCTGGCGCTGTGCCAGCTCGAGTCCCGCACCGGCAAGGAAGAGAATATGAAACGGGCTGAGGAGATGGTCCGGGAAGCGGCCGCCGGCGGCGCGTCCGTCGTCGTGCTCCCGGAAGTGTTCCAGTGCCCCTTCGGACACGAGTACTTCGGGCCGTATTCCGAGCCGCGGGGCGGCGAGAGCATGGAACGGATGGCGGAGTGGGCGAAGGACCTCGGCGTCGTGCTCGTCGCCGGGAGTGTGACGGAGCGGGCCGGGGAACGGCTCTACAACACCTCTTATGTGTTTGACCGCGACGGGAGCCTCCTCGCCGACTACCGGAAGATCCACCTCTTTGACGTGGACATCCCGGACAAGATGACCTTCCGGGAGTCCGACTCCTTCGACTCCGGCTCGGACATCTGTGTCTTCGACACGGACGTCGGGCGCATCGGCCTCGCCATCTGCTACGACCTCCGGTTCCCGGAACTCTTCCGGACCATGGCCCGCAGAGGCGCAGAGCTCATCGTGCTCCCCGCCAAGTTCACGACGCCGACCGGCGAAGCCCACTGGGAGCTCCTGAACCGGGCCCGGGCCCTCGACAACGAACTGTTCTTCGCCGCCTGCTGCGGCGCCCGCGCCCCGGACGGCAACCCCTACGGGCACTCGATGGTCGTGGGACCCTACGGAGACATCAAGGCCTCCTGCGGAGAAGAGGAGACCGTCCTCTTCTGTGACATCGACCTTGGCGAAGTGGATGCGGTGCGGGCGCAGATCCCGGCGTTCACCGGGTTAAGGGAGGACATTTATAGAGTTGCGGAATAAATGTTTAACCCACCGCCAACGGCGGTGGG
The DNA here is from genome assembly GCA_045657845.1 of Acutalibacteraceae bacterium. GTDB lineage: Bacteria > Bacillota > Clostridia > Oscillospirales > Acutalibacteraceae > RUG420. The sequence goes on from JAZOTY010000060.1 coordinate 11,166, forward strand.
TTTGTTTTGTGAAAGACTATTTTAAAAAAGAAAGCCAAAAATCAGAAAGTCTGATTTTTGGCTTAACTACGTGGGTGCAGAGGCGGGACTTGAACCCGCGACCTCCGGGTTATGAGCCCGACGAGCTACCAACTGCTCTACTCTGCGGTATCTATGTCATGGGGTTTCCCCCTTGACTGCTCACACATTATAGTACAGGGCATAGAGAAAAGCAAGGATTATTTTGAAAAAAAGTCCATATGGGACATGAAGGGGACTAAGGTCAATAATATGTAAATCGCCACATGACATTTTGGCGATAAGATGATATAATGGTTATAGAACAAATGTTCGACGCTAACAGGAGAATAGTTATTATGAATCGGTGCTACAAATATCGCTTGTATCCTAGCCCAGAGCAGGAGCAATACTTTCAAAAATGTTTTGGTTCTTCCCGGTTTGTATATAATGCCCTGTTGGAAAAACAAAATGAAGTTTATAAAAATGGCGGTCATTTTCTCTCGAAATACGATGCCAACAATTACTGCAATCGTGTTTTGAAAGAAGAATATTCTTTTTTGAAGGAAGTTGATAAATTCGCCTTGACCAATAGTATTTGGGACTTAGATTTTGCTTTTAAAAGCTTCTTCAAATATAAAACCAACTATCCGAAATTCAAATCGAGAGATAGATGTCGAAAAGCTTACACTACCAACTATTGCAACAACAATATCGAAATATCCGATCATGCTATCAAGCTTCCGAAAATCAAATGGGTAAAGGCCAAAATCCATCGAGTCGCACCCCAACAATGGATCATTAAACAGGCAACCATTTCCCAAGATGCTGCAGGAGACTATTTTTGTTCTATCCTCTACGATTGTGGCGATAATGATTTGGCACCCGTTCTCAGTAGAAAATTGGCTCTTGGGTTGGATTATAAAGCAGAGGGTTTGTACGTTTCATCCGAAGGTGAAGTTTGTGGCAGCCCTCATTATTTCAAGCAAAGTGAGCAAACACTGGCGAAGGAGCAGAAAAAACTCGCCCGAATGAAAAGAGGAAGCAGAAATTATGAGAAGCAAAAACAAAGAGTGGCAAAGCAAATGCGACATATCGCTAACCAGAGAAAAGATTATTCTCATAAAAAAGCGAATGACCTTGCTGAATCATGGGACTACATTTTTGCAGAAGATCTCGACTTAAAGGAGATGGCCTCTCGATCTGGAAAGAAAACGATGGATAATGGTTATAGAGAGTTCTTAAACATCTTGCAGTATAAGATGGAAGAGAAGGGCAAGGTCTTTGCCAAAGTGGATATGTATTATCCAAGCAGCCAGCTTTGTTCTTCCTGTGGCTATAAAAATCCTCAAGTCAGGAATCTTACTGTCAGAAGTTGGAAATGCCCAAGTTGTGGGAGGACACACGATCGGGATATCAATGCGGCTATCAATATACGAAATGAAGGACTTCGTTTCGTTTAAGAACAACAAATACAGTCTGCGATTTGACTGAATTATATAGGGCAGGGGCTGCCCGAATCAACGCCTGTAAGACATTGTCTGATCCGCTTTTGCGGTGGGAGATGACAGAAGACGTGCTTCCAGCTTATGCTGAAGACCGCAGTCGTCTGTGAAGCAGGAAGCTCGCTTTGTGCTGAGCAGCTCACCTCCCGACCTCCGGGTTTTCTTTCATTCTCAAATTGGATATGCAAAGAGAAAGGACTACGAAATACCGTGGTCCTTTTTCTATCCACCGCATTGTGAGACGTTCTGAATTATGATATATTTTAAAGTGAATTGTATAACACACTGTTGTTGTTTCCAAAGGAGAGAAAACTATGGCCAACTGGAAGAACTTAGACACCCTCAAAGCGTATGATGAGCTCCTCGAGCTCTGGAACGAAGTCAGCGTCAAAGACGTCATGACGG
>JAZOTY010000061.1:0-30285 GCA_045657845.1 Acutalibacteraceae bacterium
CGAGGAGCGAGTTGCTCGCGAGACGGTTGCGGCCATGGACGCCGTTGTTGGACGTCTCCCCGACCGCGTAGAGCTGTTCCATGGAGGTCCGGCTCGTATGGTCCACCTCGATGCCGCCCATGAAGTAGTGCTGGGCAGGCACGACCGGGATGGGTTCTTTCGTGACATCGTAGCCCATCTCTTTGCAGTGGGCGATGATGTTCGGGAAGTGTTTGAAGAGTTCCTCCTGCGGGATGGGCCTCAGGTCCTCCCAGACGTGCTTGGTGCCGTCTTTCTTCATCTGTTCAAGGATGGCCTTGGAGAGCATGTCTCTCGGCTGGAGCTCGTCGGTGAAACGTTCCATGTTCTTGTCGAGCAGGACCGCCCCCTCTCCCCGGACCGACTCGGAGATGAGGAACGAACGGTCCTCGTGTTTCTCGGTGTAGAAGGTCGTCGGGTGGATCTGGACATAGTTCGTATTCTTGAGGGCCACATTGTGCCGGAGCGCGATGGCCAGTGCATCGCCGGTCAGGTGGCTGTAGTTGGTCGAGTGCTCGTAGAGGCCGCCGATGCCGCCGCAGGCGAGGACCACATAGTCCGCGTCCACCACGTCAAGAGTGCCGTCCTGCAGAGTGACGACCGCGCCGTAGCAGACATTGTCCTTTTCGACGATGTCGACCATGGTCGTAAACTCCATCAGAGTGACGTTCGGCAGTTCCCGGACCCGGGCCAGGAGCTTGCTCGTGATCTCCTGTCCGGTGACGTCGTCGTGGAACAGGATCCGCTTGTCGGAGTGGGCGCCTTCCTTGGTAAAGAGGAACTGCCCTTCCGGGTCCTGTTCGAATTCGACGCCGTAGGACACCAGGTCATGGATGACGTCCTGCGAGGAGCGGATCATGATGCCGACCGACTCTTTGTCGTTCTCATAATGGCCCGCCTTCATGGTGTCTTCGAAATAGCTTTCATAATCGGTATCGTCCTTGAGCATGCAGATGCCGCCCTGAGCCAGGTACGAGTCAGAGCTTTCAAGGTCCGATTTGGAAATGAGCAGGATGTTCTTGTCCTTCGGGCACTGCAGCGCGCAGTAAAGGCCGGAACACCCGCTGCCTACAATGAGGATATCGGTTTTGATCATACTCATTTGCCTCCTGTGTCAGTCACGTTTCAGACGCATTATAGCACACCGGACCCCCGCTGACAATACAGTTGACAAACATATGTCAAACTATTTTTTGACAGGTGTCTTGACACCCTGCCGTCTTGCGATTATAGTACTCTTAGAAAACCGGAAGGAGTGCTGCCAATGCTCACCACCAGAGAACTTCAGGATGAGATCCTTCGCCTGAAAAAGGAAAAAAACATCTGTATCCTCGTCCATGCCTACCAGAGCCACGACATCTGGGAGGTCGCTGACTACGTGGGAGATTCCTACGGCCTCAGCGTCGAAGCGGCGAAGACCGATGCCGACACCGTCCTCATGTGCGGCGTCCGGTTCATGGCGGAGACCGTCAAAATGCTCTCTCCGGAAAAGAAGGTCCTCCTGGCCAACGGCATCGCCGGCTGTCCGATGGCGGACCAGTACAGCGGCTATGACCTGAGAGAACTCAAAAAAGAGTATCCGGGCTACGCCGTCGTCGCCTACATCAACACGACCGCCGACACCAAGACGGAGGCCGACGTCTGTGTCACGTCCTCCTCTGCCCTGAAGATCGTCAAGAACATGCCCGAGCAGGACATCCTCTTCATGCCGGACCCGAACCTCGGCGCCTGGGTCAGAGACATGTGTCCCGAAAAGAACATCGCCCTCATCAAGGGCGGCTGCCCCACCCACCTGCGGGTCACGAAGCTTGAGGCGGAAATCGCGAAGAAAGAACACCCCGAAGCCCTGCTGCTGGTCCACCCGGAGTGCCGTCCCGAAGTCACGGCTCTGGCGGACTACGCCGGCAGCACGACCGGCATCATGAAGTACGCCAAAGAGTCCGACGCGAAGGAATTCATCATCGGCACCGAGTACAGCATCGTCCAGCACCTGCAGTTCGAGTGCCCCGACAAGACCTTCTATGCCCTCTCCTCGGACCTCATCTGCCAGAACATGAAGATGACCACTCTCGGCGATGTATACCGCAGCTGTCTCGGCACCGGCGGAGACGAGATCCTGATGAGCGACGAGCTCATCGCCGCCGCCAGAAAACCGATCGACCGCATGATCGAGCTGGGCGGCTGAATCGCGGCCCCTCCCCTGCAATAAAAAAAGACCCCCGAAGGAAATTCCTTCGGGGGATTTTTGATCTTGTTCTTCGCGGTTTAGAAGCAGTCCGCGACGCCGTTGTACTGCGGGTCCATGGTCATGAGCCACGCGTAGCTGATCTCGGGGTAATGGCAATTGATGAGCGCCGAGATGTTCATGATGGTAGTGACGGCCAGATTCGGGTCGACCATGAAAAGGCCGGCGATGAGTTTGACGACGTTGCTGACGAATACCGTCAGATCGGTCGGGGACAGATAGTTGATGCCCGCGTCGTTCAGAGACTCGACGACGAGGTCTTTGAAGACCGTGTTGAAACCGTAGGTGGTGTCATAGGGAACAGCGGCCGCTCTGCCGAGGCGATTCACCATGGACTCCTCCTTCAGGTTTTTCTGAAGGGCCGTCATAAAGGCGTCGACATCGAGCTCATTGCCGTTCAGGAGTCGGTTGCCCATGAAGACGCTGAGGACGGTGCGGAAGCCGTTCTGGTACTCGTTGACGAAGGTGTCGCGGCTGCCGATGAGCTTGATGGAAAGGGTGTTCACCAGTTTCTGCTCAAACTCCGGCAGGAGCATCTTGTTGGCCTTATCCTTGGCGATGACGCCGTCGGTCAGGTCGATCTTGTAGTTCACGAAGCTGTCCGCCTTATACTCTTCGACGACCTGATGGGCATCCATGGCATAGAACAGCTTTTCCATCGCCTTCCGTTTGGCAGCGTACCCGGAACCGGTGTTGCCCTGTGTCGGATAGTTCCAAACGCGGCCGTAACGTCCGAAGCCGTATTCCTTCATCGCCGCGAGGGGGACGAGGTCGTTCGGGTTGATGAAGGACCAGATGTTGTCATATTTCGCGCCGGTGAGGCCGTCCGAGACCATGGCGCCCTGCGGGGCCTCGAAGGTCATGGCGTAGAGGTCTTTCCTGCCAAGGGCGATGCCGGTGCCCTTCAGAGCGCCTTCATCGATGGCAGCGGCTGCCAGGTTGATGACCGCGCCGCCGCGGCTGTAGCCGTTGAGCCAGAGTTTGACGTGACCTTTGATCTTGTTGTCTTTGATGTACTGTTTCAGAGCGGTCAGGAACTTCTCCTTGTTCGCGGCGAAGTCCGCGTGCTGACCGGTGCGGCCGAGGTTGAAGTTGCCGCCCCATTCCGTGCCGTAGCCCGCGCCGCGCATGCCGACGGCGATGAGCGTGCAGTCCGGGTCTGCCAGCTTCTTGCAGGCGATGGCAAAGCCGATGGAGTCGGTCGTCGGCTCGGTGATGAACCCTTCGGACGCGTAGTAATTTTTGAAGCCGAGTTTCTTGAAGAGAGCCTTGATGTTCTGGTCCTTCTTCGACCAGGTCTCCCCTGCGTCATTGGACGACATGGCGGTCAGGCTGACACAATAGGACGCCGTCATGAAACTCGCGTTCGGCACCGGGTCGGTCGGATCGAGATGGAAGTAGTCGTCAGTGTAATACATGACACCGTTCCAGTCCCTTTCTTCGCCCGAGTTGTAGCGGAACGTATAGCGTTTCGCGTGCGGGAAACTCATCGTCGAGTACTTCCCGGATGCCGCAGCCGCTTCGATACCGCCGGCGGCCAGGCCAAACATCATGACCATGGCCAGCAGGACTGCCAGCATCTTTTTCATTCTTTTCATGTTCGTTCCTCCTGTCGGCGATGTACGGCCCGCGCCGCTCACAGATCGCCGATGTTTACCCCATTATTTTCTCACTCATAAAGATAAAAATCAATGGAAGATATGATGCTTCTCCGAGACATAATCATTTTTCTGTTCCCTTTTTTACAAAAGTTGATATAATGGCTGTAACACGATTTCAAGGAGGCGCATTATGGCGCAGCGCATCGAAAACATCCCATTCGCAAAGCTCATCAACACGAGAGACCTCGGCGGTCTCCCGGCGGAGGGCGGCAAGGTCATCCGGCCACAGACGTTCCTGCGGGCCGCGTCCCTTTACCAGCTGGTCCCGTCGGACGGCGAGAAGCTGGTCCGGGACCATAAAGTCGCGTACGACATCGACCTTCGCATCGACAAGGAGCTCCAGCGCCAGCCGGACGCCCCCATCCCCGGCGTCGAGTACCGTCATTATCAACTGCGGGAAGACGTTATGGAAAGCTTTGACCGCAAACGGGGCGAGACCGTCGGCAGGATGATCTCCCGCATGCCGACGATGGCACAGCTCTACCTCAATATGGTCTCGAAAGAGAACTCCCTCGAGGCGCTCCGGAACATCTTCGGACTCTTCATGGAGGACGTCGTCCCCGGCGAGAAAGCGGCCCTCTTCCACTGCTCCGAGGGCAAGGACCGCACCGGGATCGTCGCGGCCCTCATCGAGGACCTTGTCGGCGTTCCGAGAGACCTCATGCTCGAGGACTACATGCTCTCGAACGACGCTTTCGAGAAGCGCAACAACTGGTACTACCGCGGCACCCGACTCATCATGAACAAAGAGGCGGCAGACTCCTTCCGGGACATGTACCAGGCCAACGAGTACATGCTGACCGACATGCTCGCCTACCTTGAGAAGACCTACGGCGGCACGGAAGGATTCTTCCGCGAGGCACTCGGGTTCTCCGCGTCCGACGTCAGGGACTTCAAACAGAAGATCCTGCAGTAGATCGCCAAAACGAATGCAAAAAACAAGACCGGCCCAAACGGGTCGGTCTTTTCTGTTGTGCGGGGGGCGATCTACGCCTCGTCCTCCAGATGAGAGTCCATGCGGGCGATGGCGTGGATGAGCTCTGCCGGGAGCTCCAGATTTTCGGTGAACGGGTCGAGAACGACGCCGAAGAGGGACTCGTCTTCCGTGAAGTACTGGTACACCTTCTCGTACGGGGCGCGCATGAGGGTGACGCCCTCGGAGTACTCGACCGGGATCTGCTCCGCCTGGGAAAAGATGAACATGTACTTCTCCCCTTCGATCTCGGTCACGGCGGGGACGACCTGGATCTCATTCTCGGCGACGAATTTCATGTTTTCCTCATAGAGGCGCATGCGCTCGGCGTCCGCCGCGGACATGAGGACCTGCATCGGAAGGATGACGACGGAGTCTCTCAGGACCTGCATGAGTTCCAGAAGGTTCTCTTCGGTCATGTCATCCTGAAAGCGCTCTTTCAGAAGCAGCAAAACGCTTCCGTCCTCCAGTTTTTCGCGTGACAGTTTTTTGGGTTCCATCTCTGCCATAGTGTGCTCCTTCCCTGTTATGAAAACTCTTTGTATACGGTGTCAGTATACCATGCGGCAGCTCAGTTTCCAAGACGGCGCTGCAGGAGCGGACCGTTCTCTTTGAGCCAGCGTTCCTTTTCCCGGTAGTCCGGCACCAGCCGGGCCACTTCCGCCCAGAACGCGCGCGAATGGTTCATCTCTTTCCGGTGGCACAGTTCATGGACGACCACGTAGTCGCGGATGTCCTCCGGCGCCAGCATCAGAAGGCAGTTGAAGTTGAGGTTGCCTTTGGCGGAGCAGCTCCCCCACCGCGTCTTCTGGTGACGGATGGAGATGCGTCCGTAGTCGACGCCCACCAGGGGCGCAAGCCAGGCACACTTCTCGGTGAAGTATGCTCTTGCGGCTTTGGTCAGAGCCGACAGTTCGTCTTCCGTCAGCGGTTCGAGCCCGGTCGCTTCGGCAAAGGACTCTCTTTCCTCCGCCTGGGCGATGCACTTCCGGAGCCAAGCCTCTTTCGACTGCAGGAACGCCAGTGCGTCCCGTTTGGGAAGACGGTTCGGGATCCGCAGGATGACAGAGCCGTCCGGGCGCACTTCGAGCCCGATGCTCCTGCGTCGGGAACGGCGTACTTCGATGTCCACGCCGGCAAAACTGATCTGTTCCATAAGGGTCCCTTTCTGTGATGAAAAGTGCTCCGGGGAGACCCCGGAGCACCAGTCATTCATATCATTCGATACGCATCATATTTCTTTGATTCTCTCAAAACTCTTATTTCCAAATAAGGTCAAATAAGAATAATTACTCGGCACGAGCCATTGCTTCTTCGTAGTCCTTGGTACCCATCCAGATCTCGTTCTTGTACGGGTTTCTCTTGAGCTCGATGGAGCGCTTGATGATGAAAGCAAAGACAACGACGTTGGTAACGATAGAAGCAACTGCGATAACGCCCTGAGCCTGCGGATGAGCGGTGATCGGACGGATGCTTGCATCCATGTAACCGACTGCATCGTAGGTGTCGCCATAGACGCTCGGCAGGACGGAGAACTTGGAGTAATCCTGGAATGCCGGGAAGACCTGGGCGAACATGCACCACAGTGCAAGGGTGAACGCACGGTTCTGGATCCAGCCACCCTTGTTCCAGACAGCGGCCGCGAAGGTCGGAGCAAGAAGAAGAGCAAGACCGCAATACCAGGAATGCGTCGGAAGGTTCAGGTAGGTGTATTCGAAGTTCCAGACATCATAAGCGATGATGAACATCCAGGTCATGTCGGGCCAGAGCATGTCCTGACGGCCCTTGGAGGAGTAGATGCCCCACCAACCGGTCATGCAGAAGATGTTGATGATACCGGCAATACCATTGAGGACGTTCCACCAGCCGCCATACAGCCAGACGCCTTCGGAAGACAGCCACCAGCCATCGACGGACATTGCGCCCTTGATAGCGGATTCGAAGTCAGAGCAGACAGCGATGAGGATGTTGATACCAACAATGAGGAACGGCCAGGGTTTGAACCACTCTTTGGCACCGATGCCCCATTTGTACTTCAACATAATGAAACCGACGCAGCCGATGTCAGCAGCATACAGTTTCGCATAGTGGAACCAGCTGTTCATGTGAACATAGGTCGGGTTTGTGAGTGCCCATTCTGCGCCTTTGGCAGCTGCAGCATAGATCGCAATGAAATACACGGTCAGAGCAAGCGGAAGGATCACGAAAAGAAGGATACCACCGAACTTGGTACGACGACCGATCTCATTGAGGATGATCAGGCCCAGGAAAGCCATGAGCCAGCCAAGCAGCTTGTAGGCAGAGAATGCACCATAAATCTGGAATAACATGTTTGTGCTTCCTCCTAATACAAATATGGAAATATGATACGCATGGGGCGGACAGATTTCCACCCATTCCATGACACAGTAATAGTAGCACTTTTCCCTTAAAAAAACAACCCATAAAAGCCAACAATAGTCTAATGAACTGTGAACAAATATGGACAATAGTCAAATAAAAAACAGAGCCCTTTTCAGGGCTCCGTTTTGTGATTTGTTCGGATGTTTGACGTTAGTCAACGATTTCAGTGATGGAGTCGACTTCGAAGACATAGCCGGACTTGGTGACTTTCTTGACGGTACCAAGAACGGTGATCGCATCGGTCATATCCGCTTTCTTGACAGCCTTGCGGGCTTTTCTGGAAGCGTCCATCATCTTGAAGGTGACGCCGTAGCCGTCGCCGTCAGAATCGATCGGGACGAGGGTGAAATAGTCTTTGGAAAGAAGATTGTCTTCAGACTCATAGATCTCGCCGACGACATACATCTTCATGTCCTTAAGGTCGGTCGGGTCATCGGTCTCATATTTCTGAGCCAGCTGAGTGGTCGTGTAGGTCGGGATGTCCTGACCGGTGGTGCAGGACGCCATGACGATGCACAGGGAAAGTGCGATCATGATGACTCCGAGCAGACCCCAGAGATTCTTAAAGGATTTCTTCGGCTTCGTAGCTTTTTCGATTTTCTTCTCTACTTCAGACATTTTTGCTCCTCCTGAATGACCATGATGGGTGACACCGTGGGGTGCCTTTTTCTCGATTTTCTTTTCGACTTTGTCCATTTTTGCTCCGCCAGTGTGTTGGGCCATGCAAATACCTCCTTAAGTCAAAATTCTGTATACAAGCGTCAAGAAGGCGCTTTGCTTACGTTTTTACTATACAGCACCTCAATTTGGTTTGTCAATCGGAAACCAATCAGCCTTTTCTGTCCTGTTTCCATTCACGCAAACGCTCTTTTCCCTGTTCACTTTCGAGCAGCACCTTGACGACGCGGGCCGAACAGCGGCGCAGGTCTTTCGGGTCGAGCTCTCCGCTGAGGGCGGCTTTTTTGAGCGGTCTGCGGTCGGTCGGCATGCCGGGCATGATCATATCATTGCCGGCGCGGATGGCTTTGACCGGGTCGGCGAGGCCGGGGCCGGTGCTGGTCCAGTCGGTCATGACGATGCCCTCGAAGCCGCACTCCCCTCTCAGGTAGTCTTCCAGAAGAGACCGGTTCTCCACGTTGTAGATGCCGTTCACCGGGTTGTAGCTCGTCATGACGGCCATGGCGCTGCCGTCGCGGATGGCGCGTTTGAACGGACGCAGATAGATCTCCCGGAGAGCGCGCTCCGAGACATTGCTCGAGGCCTTGTTGCGCTGGAACTCCTGGTTGTTGGCGGCAAAGTGCTTGATGGTCACATAGTTGCCCGGGCGGGACGCCACACCTTTGCAGACAGCGGCGGCGATGGACCCCGTCATCATCGGGTCTTCACTGTAATATTCGAAGTTGCGGCCGCAGAGCGGGTTGCGGTGGATGTTCATGCCGGGCGCCAGCCAGAACGTGACGCCGTATTCGGACATCTCCCGGGAGACGGCGGCGCCGAAGGCTTCCGCGAGGTCCACGTTCCAGGTCTGGGCGACCGCCGTCCCCACCGGGAACGCCGTCGCGTACTGGTAAAGGATCGTCCCGAGAGCTCGCTTTCCAAGGAGCGCTTTGGAGGCGATGCTTGGAAGATAATCGAAGATGGAGATCGCGTTCTTGAGGGGCTTGATCTTCCCGCTGCGGTACTGGACCGATTCCTCGAGGATGCGCAGACCGGCAGGTCCGTCTGCGAGAGAGACGCTCGGGATCTGATGCTCTTTCATCAGGTTCGAACTCGTGTTCGCGGCATTGCCGGGGACCGTGAAGTCCCCTTTGAACGCAAAGAAGTGCATCCCGGCGCCGAGCAGCAGTTCGACGCGCTCGGTCGGGCCCATCATGGCCACGATATCTTTATAGACGCTCCACTCGGTGTCCGGCTCGAAGGTGTGTCGGATCCGGTGGACGTCGCTCTCTTTCAGTTCCAGATGCGGGACTCCTTCCGGGACGTCCGGGCGTTTCGCGTCGAGTCGGATCTCCTCCACTGTGCGGTCGCGGTCGATGGGTCTCGCGTCTTCCACGGAGACGGTCTCCGGCAGGGTGATGACCGCGGCCGGAGCGGCGGTCGCAGACGAATCGCCCACGAGAAGGATATAGTCGCCGGCTTCCAGGATGTATTCCCCGGCGGGCTCATCGAACACGCTCTCGTCTCTCAGGTCGAACCGGAGTTCCACGTCCGCGGTCTGCCCCGGACCGAGGTCCGGCGTCTTGGCATAGGCGACCAGCTGCTGGTACGGTTTGGCGAGGGCGCCGGCCGGGCAGGACAGGTAGGCCTGGACGACCGCTTTGCCGCTGTAGGTGTCCCCGGTGTTCTCCACTTTGACCCGGGCGGTCACGAAGGACTGGAAGGTCTCCACCGACTTCACGTCGAACGCGAAGGACGTGTAGCTGAGGCCGAAGCCGAACGGGTAGCGAGGCTCGATGCCGGCGGTCTGATAGTACCGGTATCCAACATAGATGCCCTCTTTATAGTTCTGTTCAAGGGGCTCCGGGCTCATGAAGCTGAAGGAGTCGCCGAAGGGGACCTGGTCGTAGCTCTTCACCCAGGTGTCGGTCAGGTGGCCGGACGGGCTCACGGCTCCGGAGACCACATTGGCGAGGGCCGTGCCGCTCTCTTCCCCGATCTGGCACATGAACAGGATGGCGTTCAGGCCGGGAATATCCTCGACGCCGGTCAGGTCCATGGACGCGCCGACGTTGATGACCAGGATGGTCTTTTCATAGTGTTCCGCGCAGAATTCGATCTGACGGATCTCCTCCGGCAGGAACACGAACTCCTCGGGTTTGCGGTCGGAGCCTTCACCGGACTGGCGGGCAATGACATAGAGGCAGGTGTCGGTCTCGCTCGCCGCGACATCCGCTTCGCTCACCGCGCGGCCGGAGGGATAGATGAAGCTGGCGCCAAGGATGTTGTTGGCGTCGGCACCGCTGCGGATCTTCAGGAACCCCGTCCGCATGTCATGGAAGAACTGCTGCTGCTCTTTCTCAAAATCCGCTTCATAATCGTCGAGCCAGGCACGGGTCGTCACGGTATAGCCGGCATTCTCGAACCCTTCGAGCACGTTGACATACTTTCTCGCGTTGACTTCCCCGCTTCCGGAGCCGCCGAAAATGGTCTTGGTGACGCCGGCGCCGTACAGGGCGATGTTCCCCGGAGCCGCCGGCAGCGCTCCGTCATTCTTCAGGAGCACGATGCCCTCTTCGGCAATGCGCCGGGCGAGGTCGCGGTGTTCCAGTTCCCGCTGGTTTTCCTCGGGCGATGTACGTGCGTAGGTCCTCACTTTCATCGGTATGGTCCTCCTTTTATCGAAGTGATGTTTCCGCCTTCATTATAACGAAAGAACGACACCGCTGGCAACAAGGCAGGCGGTGTCGATTTTAGTATCATTGTATGGATTTTCGATCGGCTTTACGCGTTCCAGGCAGCGACTTCGCTGTCGAGCCAGTCGATCCACTCCTGCATGCCTTCGCCGGTCCGGGCGGACACGAAGAAGATCTTGCAGTCGGGGTTCAGGCGGTGGATGCGCTCTTCGACGGCGTCGAAGTCGAACGGGAAATAGTCGGTGGTGTCGATCTTGTTGATGAGCACCGCGTGGCAGACTTCGAACATGAGCGGGTACTTGAGGGGCTTGTCGTCGCCTTCCGGGACCGAGAGGATCTCGAGGTTCTTCGACGCGCCGGTATCGGTCTCCGCCGGACAGACGAGGTTGCCAATGTTCTCGAGGAACAGGAGATCGAGGTCTTCCGTCGGGAACTCTTCGAGGGCCTGACGGGTCATCTCGGCATCCATGGCGCATTCGCCGCCGGTGTGGACCTGGATGGAACGGACGCCGGCATTGGCCATGGTCTCGGCATCGACGGTGGCGTCGATGTCGGCTTCCATGACGCCGATCTTGTATTTGTCCTTCAGCGCCGCGATGGTCGCGAGGAGCGTCGTGGTCTTCCCCGCTCCGGGAGAGGCCATGACATTCAGCATGAAGGTCTTCTGGGCTTTCAGTTTCGCGCGGTTCGCGTCGGCGACGCGGTCGTTTTTATCGAAGACGCCCACATTGACGTTGATGACTCTGAATTCGGGCATGGTAGTTCCTCCTTTACGCCTGCTGCTCTTTGACGCGGGCACGGATCCAGTCGCAGAACGCGTCGACCCCTTCGCCGGTCTTAGCGGAGATGGGATAGACGACGGCGTCCGGGTTCAGTCTGCCGACGTATTCGCGGATGTTGTCGAGGCTGAAGTCGAAGACCGGCAGAGCGTCGATCTTGTTGACGAGGACGACATTGCATTTCGTGAAGACCAGCGGGTACTTGAGCGGCTTGTCGTCGCCTTCCGGAACGGAGAGGATGACGACGTTCTCCGCGGAGCCCGTGTCGAATTCGGCGGGACACACCAGGTTGCCGACGTTCTCGAGGAACACGACGTCGAGGTCTTCGGTGCCCAGCTCACGCATGCCCTGACGGGACATCTCCGCGTCGAGGTGGCACATGCCGCCGGTGTGGAGCTGGATGGACTTGACGCCGAGGTCCGCAATGGTCTTCGCGTCGACGTCCGAGTCGATGTCCGCTTCCATGACGCCGATCCGCATCTCGTCTTTGAGGCGATTGATGACGGCGCTCAGGGTCGTGGTCTTGCCCGACCCGGGAGAGGACATGATATTGATATAAAGCAGTTTCTCGTCTTTCAGCGTGCCGCGGAGCACTTCGGCGTCCGCATCGTTGTCTTCGAGGATGCTTTTTTTGAGTTCGATGACCTTGACGGGGTCTCTCATGAGCTGTGCACTTCCTTTGTTTTATGATCGCGTTTGAATTACATACTAGAATGGTACAACAGTTTATGTCAAAACGGAAGGACTTTTTTCAAAGTTGAGACACAAATCGCGATTTGTATCATTTGTACAGTCGGAGGTTTTTCAGTGCTTCCCGGACCGCTTCGAAATCTTCCGCCTCGTTCAGCGCCTGCACGACACTGTCGTTGAGCGCTGCCACAGAGATCTGCTGGACGAGGTCCATGTGGTCGTCCCCGACTCCGGCGACCGCAAACACCAGGGTCGCTTTCTCTCCGTCGAAGTCGACCCCTTCGGGGAATCGGACCAGCCCGACGCCGGTCTTCCGGATGCGTTTTCTCCCCCATACGGTACCATGGGCGACCGAGACTCCGTTGCCAAGGTAGGTGGAGAAATCGGTCTCCCGTTTGAGCATGGAGTCGATGTACTCATCGCCGACACATTTGAGGTCGACGACGATCTGTCCCGCTTCCCGGATGGCGCCCAGCTTGTCGGTGGCGGTCCCGTGGAAGACGACGCTCTCTTCGGTGATCACGTCCACCAGCGCGGGGAACTGTTTCTTTTCCATCAGGAACACGACGTGGTCCTCTTTGCGCGGTGCCGCTTCCGGATGTTCGTCCTCTGCGGGGTAGCCGAGGATGAGGTGTCCGATGCCCTCCACGGTCTCGGGGAGTCCCCACTCCTGCAGGAGCATCTTCCCGGTCTGGGTCTCGAACTCCTCTTTGGCGCGGTGGATCCAGCAGCTGCCGAGTCCCACCGCGTGTGCGGCGTTCATCATGTTGCCGATGGCGAGGCTGCCGTCATAGAGGTACGTGGGCGATGTAGTGTCCGCGAACACGACCACGACGACCGGCGCGCCGTAAAACGGGTCCGTGCTCGGCTGTCCGAGGATGCGCGCGTTCATGCTCGAGAGAAGATGGCGGGTCTCGGGGTCGCGGACTGCAATGAAATAACAGGGCTGGCGGCCCATCCCGCTGGCGGCAAACAGCCCGGCATAGAGGACCTGATCCAGTTCTGCATTGGTGATCATCTTTGACTGAAACTTGCGGATACTGCGCCGTTGCGTCATAAGCTCCACAAACTCGTTCATGCTGCTCTCCCTTTCTGAGTTCATTTTCCAACAATAAAGTATACCATTGAACAGGCTTTGTCGTCTATGAATTTACAAAGGTTATCTATTTTAGTATAATTGTGAGTTAAGGAGCACCACAACCACAAAACCCGTTTCAGAAATGGAGAATCATCCATGAAGAAAGTCAACATCATCGGCGCGAACCTCGGCGGACTCACCGCTGCCATCCTGCTCGGCCGGGCGGGATGGACCGTCGAGCTGTTCGACAGGCTGTGTCGGGAAGACGTCACGACGGACTGGTCGGAAAACTTCGACCTCGCCGTCTTCGACCGTCTGGAGCTCGACCCGCCCCCTGCCGATTGCTACCGAAAAAAGAAGAACTGGGCATTCCTCTCGCCGGACGGCGCCACCAATGTCGTGGCCTACGGTCCGGAAGAGTCTCCGGAAGTCCTCATCGACCGCCGCAAACTGACGGAGTACCTCATGTCGCTTGCGGAGATCAACGCCACGTTCCACTTCGAAGCGGAGGTCACGGAACTGGTCGTCGACAGCGGTCACGTCTCCGGCATCCGTGTGGACGGCGTGTTCATGCCCTCCGACCTCACCATCGACTGCTCAGGACCTCTTTCCGAACTGCGTCAGCAGCTGCCGAAGTTTTACGGCATCTCCCCGACGCCGGACCCGGACGGCATGCTGTACGTCCACCGGGGCTTTTATGAGTGGGGCGACGGCGCCCCCATGCCGAAGCAGACGAACAAGATGTACCTGCGCCAGGGCGGGAAACCCGGCCTTGCCTGGTGCGTGTCGGACGTCAGCGACTACTGCGCCGATGTCCTCGTCGGCAAATTCGGCGGCGTGACGGAGGAAGATGTCGAGGGGACCGTGAACGACCTTCGGGACAACAACCCCATCATCGGCATCGAAGAAGAGAAGGCGCCGGTCGAGGCCCGCATCCCCGTTCGTCAGTACATGAGCAAGATGGTGGTCCCGGGCTATGTCATCCTCGGCGCCACCCCGTACATGACCATCCCGGTCATGACCCCTCCCCTTTCCGACACCATGGACGCCGCCCGCATCCTCTGCGAGGTCCTGGCTGTCAACGACAGCTGCGAGACCGATGACCTCTATGTGTACCAGGTCCGGTTCTGCCGGGAGTACATCGCCAAAGAGGTCGCCGCGGACGTGTTCCGCTCCTGGTTCTTCTCCACTGACGTCGAGGAACAGAACTTCCTGTTCCAGTCCGAGCTCATCGACGGAGACTTCCTGTCCGACCTCATGCACGGCGTTCTGCCGAGCATCACGTCGAAGGGCCGCGGCTTCTTCGGCATGGGCGTCAAAAAGCCCGCCGTCGTCAACGCGCTGCGCGCCGTCCTCGTCGACATGAAAGACGCTTACGACCTCGTCCAGGACATCCCGGACAGCTACAACAAGACCACGTACCTCAAGTGGCAGGCAGACGTCGACTCGTTCTACAGCGAATGACGGCTTGTAAAATCACAAATAAAAAGACCCGCCGATGAGCAGCGCGCTCACCGGCGGGATTTTTATTGTCTGCAGCAGGGTCTGCCGTGGATCAAAGCACTCTGCCTCTGATCACGGTGTAGGTCTTCCCGTCAAACCGCACTTTGCCGGTCTTGGCGAAGTCGACCTTGCTGTTTTTGCAGTACCACTTGCCGTACTCGTTCTCGAAGATACCTGTTTCTTTGAACGTGACCTTGCCGTCCGTGCACTTCCACCAGCCGTACTTGCTCTGTGCAATGCCGTTGAACGTCGGATCGATCTTGTCGCCATAGAAGCAGTACCAGTTGTCGTCGTACGCCTTCTTGACCGCGCGTTCCGCGGTCGTTTCGGTCTCTGTGCCGGCCTTCGGCAGGACCGCGCGGATTTCTTTGGCGATCTCCGCATGGCCGGTCTCCGTCGGATGGTCGACGGTCATCAGTGTACCGATAAGGCCCATGTTCTGGATCATGTCGAGCAGGCTCGGAGCCGCGCCCAGAGTGATGTTCCAGACATCGACGTACTTATATTTCATACGGTTCGGGCAGAGGTTGGCCATGTAGTTGTTGATGGCCATGAACGCCGCGTCGCCGAGTTTGCCGGCCTGAAGGTCGATGTCCTTCGAGACGCGGATCTCTTTGGCGCCGTTGTAAAGACCGACGACCACGAGTTCGACGTCCGGGTTCAGTTCATAGATGCGGTCGGTGATGGCTTTGAAGTTGGTGCGGAAGTCGATCTCCGCCTCCAGCATGGCCTGCGCCAGTTCCGCCAGCGTCTTCGTAGCGCCGAAGGCACCATTCATCAGCTGAAGGACGGCGGACAGCATGTTGGTCGGGTCCTGCGTGCTCTGAGCAGCAGTGCCGATGGCGTTCATGATGGTGCCGAGAGAGGCGTTCTCGCCATAAAGCATGCCGATCGCCTTGAACCAGACCGTCATCAGGACATCGTTGGAACCGATGCCGAGTGTGATGATATCGGCGTCAGCCGCCGCCTGCTGGAACGCGGGGCGGTTCTTGATCCACCCGTTGATGTCGACACTGTACGTCTCGCCGAGGAACTCGAGCAGGGTCGGTGTCAGGTCGTCGCCGTAGTAGTCGTTGTCGAGAAGGATGCGCAGCTCGTCGGAACGGTAGCCGATCCGGGAGAAATGGTGGACGGTGTCAGCCGTGATCATATCCTCGACCAGCGCGGGGTAGGTCCCCTCGACACGGCGGAAGTCTCCCCTGTCCCAGTAGACATATTCCGCAGCCTTTTGGGAATCAAAAGAGCCGGACGAGACATAGGTGCCGTCTTCGTTGTAGTACCGGTAATAGTCGTTGCAGTTGACGCCGGCGGTGATGCTGTCGCCGAACACCGTATAGGTGTCATAATGCTTCACCGGCTGGATCGTGTAACGGTTGTCGTCTGCCGGGAAGATCCCGATGCCGGCCGCAATGCCGGGGATGCCGATGGCGATGACCAGTGCCAGGGTCAGCACCAACGCAATGAGTGAACGTGTTCTTTTTTTCATTAGTGAGCCTCCTGTTTTTGCTTGTCTCATTTCCATAGTCATCTTACAAAAGATAACAATAAGATAAACTTAACATATGTCAGCTTTCTTTAATTATTCTTAAAAAAAGAACATGTGCGAACAAGCGAAATTTATCCGTATGATATCAAAAACCGACTTCCCATGCGGAAAGTCGGTTTAAAGGAGTAAATGTTAAGTTTTCGTTAACTTTTCTGTCTTACTGTTTGACACACCAGTCGAGGCTGATCCAGCCCGTGTTTCCATCGTAGGTGACGCGGCCCCAGTTGCCGTTGACCTGCGTGACATTGACGCGGGTGTTGCCCGGGATCTTGCCGATGATGGTGGTGGTGTCATCCGGCGATGACCGGATGTTCAGGTTCGAAGAACCGGTGTTGACCACGTAGTTGCCGGTGGTATACGGGGCAGTGCCCGGAGCCGGTGTCGTGGTGATGGCACCGCTGCTGGTGCTGCCGTTCGGAAGCGTCCGGTTGGAAGTGGTGTTGTACCGGGTCGTGGTGCTGTAACGGGTGGTCGTCGTCGTCGGACGGAAACGCTGCCACCAGTTGGTTCTCGCGGTCGTCAGGCCGTTCGTGTTGCACTCGGCGCCGACGTTGAGGTAGATGTAGCCGACGAAGTCTCCGCCGTTGTTCCCCTCGAGTTTCTCTCGGGTGGTCGTATAGATGATGCAGTAACCGTGTTCGGCATCGGACTGAGGCGTAGCGCCTTCACTGACGGTGATGACACTGCCGTCGATGCGTTCCACGACCAGCATGTGGTTCGTGTAGATGGCGAAGCACTTGGCTCTCGGGGTGTAGCCCTTCGTGAAGCCGTAGTTCGCGTAGTAGGTGTTCCACCAGTTCGCGGGACCGTGGATGGAAATGTTCTTGCCCGTCAGTTCTCTGGCGCGGGAAGACGCGAACCAGGCGCAGCCGCCGCGGCGGTATGCATAGCTGGTGGTCTCTGCCAGCGTGGTGTAGGGGGCACGGTTGATGTCGATATAGATACCATTGAGACCGTTGTTCATGATGCCGGACGGGGCAAGCGCCGCCGAGTCAGGCGTGCTGAACACGGCACCCGCTGCAATACCGACGACCATCAGGAACGCAGCCAGAATGGACAGGATCTTTTTCTTCATTGGGATAACTCCTCACAAGCTCTTTGTCGTGCGTTTGTAATCTTCTCGATGAGATTTCGTAACAATTTGTAAATATTTTAGCATATGAATATACACTCTTTCAAGTCTTTCTTTGTTTATATAAAGAGATATCAGAAAATACGGAATTGTTTATAAAGATTGAGTTGATTTTACGTTATTTTTGTATCAAAATTGATATCGGGTCAACAGTAGTCAATGTTTTCCCATTTTGTTTTTTGACCATTTTACAAGGAGATAGACGTATTATGACGATCTTTTCGTTCCTGACGATGATCGGAGGTCTGGCCTTCTTCCTGTTCGGCATGAACGTCATGTCGGCCAATCTGGAAAAGGTCGCCGGCGGTAAGCTGGAGGTCGTCCTGCAGCGGCTCACATCCAACATCTGGAAGAGTCTCGCGCTGGGTGCTGCCATCACCATTGCCATCCAGTCTTCCTCTGCCCTCACGGTCATGCTCGTCGGTCTGGTCAACTCCGGCATTATGGAGCTCGGCAACACCGTCGGTGCCATCATGGGCGCGGACATCGGCACCACGCTGACCGCGTGGATCCTGTCCCTCAGCGGCATCCAGTCAGACAACGTCTTCATGTCTCTGCTGAAGCCGGCGAACTTCTCGCCCATCGTCGCCCTCATCGGCGTCGGCCTCATCATGGAGGCCAAACAGCAGAAAAAGAAAGATATCGGCGCCATCCTCTGCGGCTTCGCCGTCCTGATGTTCGGCATGACCCTCATGTCTCAGGCCGTGGAACCCCTGGCGGAGAGTGAACAGTTCACGAGCATGCTCACCGCGTTCAACAACCCGCTCCTGGGCCTGCTCATCGGCACGGTCTTCACCGGTATCATCCAGAGCTCCGCGGCGTCCATCGGTATCCTGCAGGCGCTGTCCCTGACCGGCACCATCACCTACGGAGCGGCCATCCCGCTCATCATGGGCCTCAACATCGGCACCTGTATGACGGCGCTGCTCAGTTCCATCGGCGTCAGCACTGACGCAAAGCGGGTCGCCGGCATCCACATCGCCATCAAGGTCCTCGGCGCGATCATCGCCTTCATCCCCTTTGTCCTCATCCGGCAGTTCGTGGACCTTCCCATTTTGGGGCAGACCATCAACCCGGTAGCCATCGCGGCCATCCATTCGGTCTATAACATTGCGATGGTCCTCATCCTGCTCCCTTTCAACCAGCTCATCGTCAAACTGATCAAGAAGATCGTCCGCGGGAAGAAGGGCGAAGAGGCCGAAGAAAAATTCCGCGGTCTCGTCATCGACGAGCGTCTGTACAACTCTCCGAACATCGTCATCAACCAGTGTAAGGAAAGTACCATCGAGATGGCCCACCTCGCTTACGAGTCCTTCTCCACTTCCCTGTCCGCTTTCGAGGAATACACCGAGGAAAAACTCGACAAGATCAACAAGTGTGAAAAACGCCTCGACATCCTCGAGGACAGCCTCAACGGCGTCCTCATCCGCCTGTCTGCCAAAGAGCTGACCGACGAAGTCAACAACGAGGTCAATGAGATCCTCTACTGCATCCGTGAGTTCGAGCGGATCGGCGACTACGGTGTCAGCATGGTCAACAACGCGAAAAACATGGTGGAACGGAAAGTCGTGTTCTCCGACAAGGCCTATGAAGAGATCGCGGTCCTCAGCGCCGCGGTGCGGCAGATCCTCCAGATGACCGTCGACGCGTTCGAGCACGACGATGTCGCTCTGGCTGCCAAGGTCGAGCCGCTTGAGCAGGTCATCGACAATCTGACGGAGACCATCAAGAACCGGCATATCGACCGCCTCCGTTACGGCGACTGCCGCGGCGACACCGGTATCGTCCTCGACGACTACGTCACGTTCTGTTCCCGCGTGTCGGACCACTGTTCGAACACGGCCGTCACCATCATCCAGACCGGCAACGCGAACCTCGACGCGCACAAGTACCTGAACCGGCTCAAGAAAGGCAACGACGCCGAGTATCAGCGGAGCTACGCAGATTTCGAGGAGACTTTCCAGCTTCCCGAATACACCTGGAAAAAGAAGAAAAAGAAAAAGGCTCCGGCCGACAAAGACGCGGCAGAGTCCGCCCCGGTCAAAGCGTGACCCCTTTCCAAAAAGCACAACAGCCTGCATCGCGAGATGCAGGCTGTTTTTGGTTTGTTTTGGATCAGCCGACGGTGCCGGTCGTGGTGTAAGTGTACGCGGTCGTGAAGACGGTCGTGTTCGAGACAGACGTCGTGGCATAGGTCGCCGCTGTCGTGCCTGCGGTCGTCGCCGCGGTGGTCGTGGTCGTCGAGGCGGTGGCAGCCGCTTCGGAGCCGGCTTTGTAATAGATCCAGGCATTCTTCGTCTGCTTTGACAGCGTCTCGTAGTCCCAGAGCTTGCTCGAGTTCGTATAGCTGAACGGGTCGTTCACCTGGAACTTGCCGTTCTTGTAGCCGTAGAGCACGATGAAGTGGCCGCTGTGGACCGTGAAGTCGCCCTTGCCGACGGACAGGATGATCATGCCGCCCTTTTCGAGCGCCTCCTTCATCTGTTCCTCGGTGTAACGGTACTGCGAGGTCACCGTGAGGCCGTAGTGCTGCGCGCCTTCCGTCAGGAGCGTCCAGGCCGTACCGACGTTGTTGACGTAATAGCCGTTCTGCATGGCGTACTGGGCCACGTTGAACGGGTCGATCTGCTCGTTTCTCGTGAGGCCGTACCCGACCATGGCCAGCGCGGTGGGTCCGCAGCCGGAGATGGCCATGCAGCTCTCTCCGTAGGTGGAATAGCCCCAGCGCTTGTCCCACTGGACGAACAGCGGATGGGCCGATTTCTTTTCCGCCGCGGTCAGGCCGCCGTGGCCGACCGGTTCGGTCTTGAGGTAATCGGCGACAAAGTCGAGGATCTCGGGGTTCATCTCGAGGTCGTCGATAAGGTACTCGGGGTAGTCCTCTTTATGCGCCATGATGTTTTTGTATTTCTCGCTGTTGCGAAGCATGTCCTTTTCCGCATCGGTCAGGACACGGGCCGTGCCGACATTGGCGGTCGTGGTCTCTGACGTAGCCACAGAAGAGGTCTTGAGTCCGGTCCCCTTCTCCACCTGGCGGTGCTGGATATATTTGACCAGCCCGAAGATGGCGGCCGCAAGGACGAGGAGCGCCAGGATGATGACGAGCACTTCCCTGACCCGGGACGAACGCTTGCGGGAGCGGCGCGGGCCGCGGCTGCTGCCGTAAGCGGGACTGCGTCCGTTGTAGTCTTTGCTGTAGCTGCTGGCGTAGTACCCGGTCTGGGTGCGGGTGGTTTTCTTTCGACTCATAACATACCTTCTTTCTGCAACCGGAATGTTTCCCTTACTATAACGCGCAGGACATAAAAATGCAACTGAAAACGACCCGCAGGGGATCCTGCGGGCCGCTGTCTATTCCATGAATTGTGTGTTGAGAGCGTCGTTCATTACGCCTTTTTGACCCAGGACAGCTGGACCCAGCCGGTGAGACCGTTGTAGACGATCTTACCCATGCCGTTGCTGATGTCAGAGACATAGACGCGGGTGTTGTCCGGGACCTTGCCGAGGATGCTGGCAGAGGCGCGGTCGGAAGAACGCATGTTGAGGTTGCTGCCGTTCGCGTCGACTTTGTAATAGCCGGTACCGCTCTTGGCAGTGCCCGTCGCGTTGGCTTTGGATCCGCCGCCGACACCGAGGTAGACATAACCGCGGATGCCGCCGTAAAGGCCTGCAAGGGAAGAAACGGGAAGCGTACGGATGACGCAGTAGCCGTGTGCGGGGTCAGAGATCGGGGTGGCGCCTTCACTGACTGTAGCGGTGTCACCGTTGATCTCCTCAACGACGAACACATGGTTCGGATAGATGGCCAGAGACTTCGCACGGGGCTGGTAGCCTCTCGTGAAGCCGTACAGGGCATATTTGGAGTTCAGCCAGTTGGCCGGACCGTGGATGATGATATTCTTACCGGTGAGTTCTCTCGCACGGGAAGACGCGAACCAGGCACAGCCGCCTCTGCGGTACGCGACGCCGGTGGTCGTGGCAAGAGTGGTATAAGGTGCCGAGTTGATATCGATATAGATGCCGTTGAGGCCGTTGTTCATGATGCCTGCAGAGCAACTCGCCTGTGCCTTGTTGCCCGTCATGTTGACGACGCCGATGGTAAGGCCGACCAGAAGAACGAATGTAATGGCGATGGAAATGAGTTTGCTCTTTTTGATATGTTTAATGTCCATATTTCCTCCTCGGAAATTACAAAAGAGTTACAACGTGTTACATTTTAATGATTCATGTGGTAAAAATCAACCCTGTTTTGTAATTTTTGGAACCATTTTACGGGAAACATCCAGTGTTTCACGGGCTTTTGGGGCAATATGCACAAGGAAATGGACATTTTTTTGACACAAATCACCATAGGAATGGAAAACGGCCACCGGAATACCGGTGACCGTTTTGTAATATTTTTGGTCTTTTAAATTATAAATAGTAATTATAAAGATAATTCTACAACCATTATATTGTGACGGGACCCGACGCAGAACTCAGTCGAGTTTCATGTCCCCCTCTTTGACCCATCCGACCTTTTTGAGGCCGAAGTTGATGAGCGGACAGAGGATGGCCGGCAGGACGAAGCAGATGAGGACGAGGCCGGTCCAGTCCATGGCCGTGATCGAGGCTTTGGTGCCGGCGGCGATGTCGCTCACCCATCCGGTGTAGACGCCGATCTGACCGACGAGACCGCAGGTGCCCATTCCGGAGGAGACAGGCGTGCCGTTCATCTGCATCTTGAAGACACAGGTGGCGAGCGGCCCTGTGATGGCGGAGGTCACGATGGGCGCGATCCAGATCCTCGGGTTCTTGACGATGTTGCCCATCTGGAGCATGGAGGTGCCGATGCCCTGAGACACCAGTCCTCCCCACTTGTTCTCCGGGAACGACATGAACGCGAACCCGATCATCTGGGCACAGCAGCCCGCGACGGCAGCGCCGCCGGCGAGACCGGTGAGGCCCAGCGCCGCACAGATGGCGGCAGAGGAGATGGGCAGCGTCAGTGCCATACCGACGAGGACGGCCACCAGGATGCCCATCAGGAAGGGCTGCAGGTTGGTCGCCCACATGATGAGGTCGCCGACCCACATGGCTGCTTTGCCGAGGGCGGGAGCCCACCAGGCGGCCAGCGCGACGCCGACGCCGATGGTGACGAGCGGCGTGACCAGGATGTCGACTTTCGTCTCCTTGGAGACCAGTTTGCCGAACTCCGACGCGAGGATGGCGATGACCAGAACGGCCAGAGGGCCGCCGGCACCGCCGAGCGCGTTGGCGGCAAAGCCGACGACGATCAGCGAGAACAGGACGAGCGGCGGAGACTTCAGCGCGTAGCCGATGGCGGCCGCCATGGCGGGGCCGGCCATCGCCGTGCACAGAGATGCCACACTGTATTCGGTGGTGCCGACCGTCGCGATGGTCTTCACGAGGAAGTCGAGCGCGTGGAACTGGGTCCCGAGCGTGGAGAGGATGGTCCCCACGAGGAGCGTACAGAAGAGTCCCTGTGCCATGGCACCGAGCGCGTCGATGCCATAGCGTCTCAGAGAGATCTCAATGTCTTTTTTCTGGAGAAATGCCTTGACCTTTCCGGTCGTCATCTGTTTTTCTTCATCCATAATTCTCTCAGCCTATCTTTTCAAAGTCCGCGACACCATGTTTACACAGCGGGCAGATGAAGTCATCTGGCAGTTCATCGCCTTCATAGATATAGCCGCAGACGACGCAGACCCAGCCCTGTTTGCCTTCGGTGTCGGGAGCCGGTTTGATGTGCTTCTGATAGTAGGTGTAAGTGGCGGTCTCTTCGTTGCCGAGGACACGGGCCTCTTCGACGGTGCAGATGAACATGCCGTGGGTATCAAGGTCCACATACTGTTCGACCTTCAGGGACATGACGGCGTTGATGTACATCGGCAGGAAGATGAGGCCGTTGTCGGTACGGGGCAGCTCGCCCATGCCGGCGAACTTGTCGACGTCGCGGCCGGACTGGAAGCCGTACTGCTTGAAGATGCTGAACGGGGTCTCGACCGTCAGGCAGTTGACGTTCATGATGCCGCTGTTCTTGACGATCTCGTGAGAGTAGTTCTTCTTGTTGATGCAGACCGCGATGCGGTTCGGGTCGTCGGTGACCTGAGTGACCGTGTTGACGATGACGCCGTTGTCCTTCTTGCCGTCGTTGGAGGTGACGACATAGAGGCCGTAGCCGATTTTGAACAGTGCGGTGAGATCGTTCTTGGTCGCCATCTCTTCGTGGCGCTCCTGATAGTCCATGGTCAGTTCTTCGACCAGGCCGTCCATCTGCGCCTCGTTCTCCTCGTTCATGGAGGAGAGGATCTTGACGGTGTTCTTGCACCAGACGATGTCCTTGCAGCCTTCGAGCATCTTCTTCATGGTCTTCGCGGCAAGCGGAGCCCAGGAGCCGTTCTCGATGAGACCGATGTGTTTCTTCTGGAAGTTGCGCTCGGTCAGATGGTCGATGAACGTCTTCATGAACGGGAAGATGTCTGCATTGTAAGTGGTGGTGGCGAGGACGATCTTGCCGTAGCGGAACGCGTCTTCGACACACTCGGCCATGTCTTCGCGGGCGAGGTCGTTGACGACGACTTTCGGGCATCCCTTCGCCTCGAGCTTTTTGGCGAGCTTCTCGACGGCGGTCTTGGTGTGGCCGTAGACGGAGGTGTAGAAGATGGCGACGCCTTCGGTCTCGACCTCATAGGAGGACCAGATGTCGTAGAGGTTGATATAGTAGCTGAGGTCGCCCTTCAGGACCGGACCGTGCAGAGAGCAGATGGTCTCGATCTCGAGGCCGGCGGCCTTCTTCAGGACGTTCTGGACCTGCTGTCCGTACTTGCCGACGATGCCGATGTAATCCCGTCTCGCCTCGCATGCCCAGTCTTCCTCGACGTCGTTGGCGCCGAACTTGCCGAAGCCGTCCGCGGCGAAGAGGACTTTGTCGTAAGCGTCGTAGGTCATCATGACTTCCGGCCAGTGGACCATGGGAGCCGCGACGAACGCGAGTTCATGCTTGCCGAGGTTCAACGTGTCGCCCTCTTTGATCTCGAGTTTCTTCTCTTCGGGGATCTCCTTCTCCTCATGGAAGTTGTGGAGCATGGTGAATGCCTTGGCGGAGGCGACGATGGTGACGTCCGGGTAAGCGTTCAGGAACGCCATGATGGAACCGGAGTGGTCGCATTCCATATGCTGGATGATGAGATAGTCCGGCTTGCGTCCGCCAAAGACTTTGGCGAGGTTGCCGAGCCATTCCTGAGTGAAATGTTTATCGACCGTGTCCATAACGGCGATCTTGTCGTCCATGATGACATAGGAGTTGTATGCCATGCCGTTCGGGACGATATACTGACCTTCGAACAGGTCGATTTCATGGTCATTGACGCCGACATATTTGATGTCGGCAGAGACGGTCATAGTGCGATCTTCCATAATGCTTGATACCTTTCTAAATGTTTAAATGGTTTTATGTGGCGGCGTTCAGCCGTTAATGACTTTGTTGACTGCGTCGAGCAGTTGCGCGTTCTCCGGCAGGACGGCGGCACCGTAGTGCTGTCCGGCGAACCGGTCGGGCAGGATCTTCGTCGAGGCGTCGTCGTACCCGTTCAGGATGCTGACGTCGACCGCGATGACATCGATGTCGCCCTTCTTGAGCGCTTTGTACAGGCCTTCATATGACGAGTAGGACACGAACTGCGGACTCACCTTCAGCTGGTTCGCTGTGGCGATGTAGTTCGTCATGTCGTTGCGGGTCGTGGAATTCTTCGCGACACCGACGACCTTTCCGTCGAGGTCCGCCAGGGACTTGATGTTCGTCGTGCCCAGCGAGTCGAGGTCTTCCGGCGTGTACCGGACCATGAGGCCGATGTAGCTCGTGTAGTAGCTGTCGGACAGCGCGAACTTCTTCGCGCGTTCTTTGGTCTTGGTGTATGTCGCGAGCATGAGGTCGATGTCGCCGTTCGCCAGCTTCTCTTCGCGATCCGCGACCGTGACGCCGACGAGTTCGACTTTGTCGCCGAGTTCACTGCGGTTCACGCCGAAGACTTCACAGCCGACATTGTAGGCGAGTTCGACTTCGAGGCCGGACCACTCCCCCGTCTCCTTGTCATAGTAGGAGAGTTCAGGGACGTCGGTCTTGACGCCGACGACGAGTTTGCCCTTTTTACGGATCTCGTCGAGATAGTTCTCGTTGATCTTGACGGGAGTCGTCGGGGTCTCTTCGGTCGCCTCTTTCGGCTTGCAGCCCGAGAAAACGGCAAGGCACATCGCCAACAGGAGGGCGAGCGCAAAAATGCGTTTACAGGGTGAGTTCCGGAACATTCTCTTTCACCTCCGTAGAGTTGAACACGTTCTTGTCGAGAGACTTGTTCTGGTGGGCAACGATGGTCGTGACGACCGCGTCGCCGGTGATGTTGACGGCGGTCCGCATCATGTCGAGGATCCGGTCGACGCCCATGATGAGCGCGATGGCTTCGACGGGGATGCCGACGGAAGCGAAGACCATGGACAGGGTGACGAGGCCGACGGACGGGATACCGGCGGTACCGATGGACGCGAGCGTTGCGGTCGCGATGACGGTCAGGTAGCCGGAGATGCCGAGGTCGATGCCGTAGGCCTGTGCCGCGAAGACGACGGCGACGCCCTGCATGATGGAGGTGCCGTCCATGTTGACGGTGGCACCGAGCGGGATCGTGAAGGAGGAGACTCTCCGGTCGACACCGATCTTCTCTTCAAGGGTCTCGATGTTGAGCGGGATGGTCGCGTTGGACGTAGAGGTCGAGAACGCGAACGCGATGACCGGGAAGAACTTCCTCAGGAAACGCATCGGGTTGAGTCTGGTGAAGATGAACAGGAGCAGCATGTAGACGATGAGCAGCTGAACAGCCAGACCGGTGGTGACGGAGCCCATGTACTTGAGCAGCGGCACGAAGGCGTCGAAGCCCAGATTCGAGAACGTGCGGGCGATCATGCAGAAGACGCCGATGGGAGCGAACCGCATGACGAGGTTCGTCATCTCCATCATGAGGTCGTTGGCCTGCGTCAGGAAGTTGGCGATGACCGAGCCGCGCTCTCTCATCTTGGCGAGCAGGATGCCCACGAGAAGAGCGAACAGGATGACCTGGAGCATGGTGCCCTGTGCCAGTGAGGCGAACGGGTTCTCCGGGATGATGTTGAGGATGGTGTCCACGGCCGAGGTGCTCTCCGCGACCGTGACTTCACTGCCGGCGATGGACGACATGTCGAGTCCGATGCCGGGGCGGATGAGGAGCGCGACGCTGATGGCCACGGTGACGGCCAGCGCGGTCGTGCAGAGGTAGAACACGATGGTCTTGCCGCCGACTTTTCCGAGGGTCTTGGTGTCTCCGATGGAGGAGGAACCGGTGACCAGGGAGCAGAAGACGAGCGGGACGACCAGCATCTTCATGAGGCGGATGAAGCCCTGGCCGATGACATAGAAGATGCCTTCGACGAAGATGGTGTCGCGGACATAGCTGCTCGGGATGAGCAGGTTGAAGATGATACCGACGATGAGACCGCCGATGAGGCCGATGAAGATCTGAGAAGTCAGACCCATTTTCTTACGGGGCTTTTTCTCCTTCGGCGCATTCATTACTTTTTCTTCTGCCATGTATTACCCCTCCTTATGTCTGGCTACATAGGCATCGAAATCGTCTGTCCAGTGGGGCATTTCGTAGATGCCTGTCATTTTCATCATAAGGTTTTCGAGCAGGGTCGACATCGCTTTGTCGCCGGCAAACACGCCCTCTGCCAGACGCTCATCGTAGCCGTACGCTTTGAGGATGGCCTGGGCAAAGGAACGGCGGGAGCAGGAGCCTTCACAGGATGCGTGGTAGATGCCGTACTCGGCATGGTCGATCATGAGCTCGACGAACTTGGCGAGCGTCAGCGCACTGGTGGGCGTCGAGATGACATCCATCGGCACTTCGAAGGACTCGCCCTTCTCCGCGTGCTCGAGGCACTTCGTCATGAAGTCGGACTTTCCGGTGCCGTAGACCCAGGAACTGCGGATGATGAGGTGTTTCGGGTTCAGTTCCCGGACGAACATCTCACCGGCCAGCTTGGACTTGCCGTAGACGTTCTTCGGGGTCGGGATGTCGAACTCCGTGAGACGGATGCCGGTCTTCCCCTCGAAGACGTCATCGGTCGACATCTGGATGATCTTCGCGTTGATGCGCTGGGTCGCCATCGCAAGGTTGCGGGCGCCCAGGGTGTTGATCTTGAACGCTTCGACCATATTCTTCTCACATTCGTCCATGTCAGACATGCTGGCACAGTTGATGACCACGGTCGGATGGTAGACATCGATGGCGGCATCGACGGCGGCCATATCCGTAATGTCTACTTCCGCCTTGTCGGTCCCGATGACTTTGTTGTCGATGTCCTGGCTGAGTAATTGGACGAGCGCGCTGCCGAGACGACCTTCCGCACCGGTGACCCAGATCGTATTTTTGGTCATAAGATTCACTCCTGTCTAACTTGAAATGTCCCGAAAAAATGGGCATAATATCAGATTCATTTTAACATATTAAAGGAGTCCGCTACAATCGGCAGACTCCATAAGGTTTCTATTGTTTTTTTGACACCTGCAAAAGGTCCTGCGGTCCCCCGCTTCCGCTTACCAGCCAGCGAGCTCGCCTTTTTGCATCGCCGCCATGACTTTGTTCGAAAGGCCGGGGTACATCGCCTCCAGGTCCCGGACGATACCGTCCACGTTGGCACGCTCCGTTTTGTGGTCGATCGGGCAGACGTTCTTGACGACAGGGAGGTGTTGGCGATTTACCGCGTTCAGGATCTCCTGCTCCGGGGCGAAGACCAGCGGGCGGATCATGGTGAGGTCTCTGCGGGACAGGTACGTGACCGGCTTGAAACAGTCGATGGTGCCGAGGTCGAGGAGGTTCATGAAGAACGTGTTGACCGCGTCGTCCCGGTGGTGTCCGAGAGCGAGCTTGTTGCACCCGAGGTCTTTGGCGAGCGTGTGCAGACGGCCCCGTCGCAGGTTGGCGCAGAGGCTGCAGGGGTTCTTCTCGTCCCGGGTCTCGAAGACCACGTGGCCGATGTTCGTGCGGTCGACGATGTACTCGACGTCGAGCTCTTTGCACATGTCAACGATGGGCGTGTAGTCCATTTCGGCGCCGTCGAAGCCCGGGTCGAGCGTGATGCCGACGACCTCGAACTGCTTCGGGTAGTACCGGCGCATCTGCGCGAGACAGTAGAGGAGCGCGACAGAATCCTTGCCGCCCGAGACGCCGACCGCGATCTTGTCGCCGTCTTCGATCATCCCGTACCGGTCCATGGCGCTGCGCATGTACCCCTGGATCTTCTGCATGCTCTCCCCTCCTGTCGTTTTTCACTGGAGTTCTATTATAATCAAAGTAACTTCCCCTTGCAATTGCCCGCTGTTTACGGTAAAGTATTACATGTTCTTGGTTGATTAGCTCAGCTGGTTAGAGCGCCCGCCTCACATGCGGGAGGTCGAGGGTTCGAGTCCCCCATCGACCACCAAAACAAAACGCCAAAGGCATTCCGCCTCTGGCGTTTTTTGTCGCCCTTCGGGCGTGGGTGCCACAGTTCTGCGTGAAAGTAAAGAGTGCTCCGCCGGCCGCTGACCGCTGGCCACCTCCGCCCCGCTTCGCGGCTGGCAACGTACGTTTCCTTTGCGGTTCTCGGCTCCTTGCCAGCTCTTGACTTCCCCTCTGCCCTGCGGCGTGGGGCAAACAACAGGCCAAAGGACAAGTCTGCCCTTCGGCCTGCCCCGGAGAAGCATTCAGCCGGAGCGAGGAGGCGCCGCAGGTCCCGGACCAAGGGGCTCTTTGCCCCGACTCCATGGACCTCCGACGAGCTCCGGCGTCAAAAACCACCTTTTTTCTTCGCAGAGAGAAAAAGGTGGTTTGTTTTGAACCAGAAAGCAGCCTTCCGGCAGAGAATCGCCACCTTTTTTCTTGTTCAGAGAAAAAAGGTGGTTTCTTTTGAGCGAGAAAACAGCTTTCCAGCAGAAAATCACCACCTATTTTCCTGCATCGAGCAAAACAGGTGGTTCCGATTGAAAAAAAGAGCGTTCCGGACAAGGAAAAAGACCACCTCTTTTCTTCCTAGAGAGAAAAAGGTGGTTAATGAAACAGAATCCCTGAAAAAACCGAAAAAAAGAACCACCTGTTTTGCCGAAATCAAAAGAAAAGGTGGTTTTCTACAGTCAAAGCAGGAAAACAAGCGTCATTTACCGCCTCTTTTGCCTGAAACATGAAAACCGGCGGTAATCGAAAAGGGAAAACGAAGGCCTTTTCCTGAGTTTTACCGCCGAGATTGCGATACCGAAAAAAACGGCGGTAAAAATGAGAGTCCAATCAAAAGGTTTCCCGGCTTTTTACCGCCTGATTCTTCAAAATCGAGAAAAGAGGCGGTAAAAATGAGGGCGAGCCGAAGAATCCTTCCCATATTTTACCGCCTATTTCTGTTATTTCGTGAATACCGGCGGTAATATTGCCGTTTCCCTTTGAAAAGCACCTTGATTCTTACCGCCTGCATTGCCGGAAACAGGAAATCAGGTGGTAAATGGCGCGACCAGAGAGCTTTAAGCGGCAAAAGACCGCCGGTTACACCGAAAAGCGGGTAGAGCGGCGGTCTTTTGATTGAGTTCATCGTATTCCTGTATGGCTTGAGCGAGGGCTTGGTGGTCAGTTACCATTCTTCCCCTTCCAGGTGGACCGTGGTGTAGTCGTGGTGGACGGCGTCGAGGTACGGGCCGAAGACGTCGGCCACTTTCATGCGCATGGAGGTCGTGTTCACACAGGGGTGGCAGCCGAACCATTCGGCGTCCAGCACGTCTTCGTCGACGATCAGCCGGACACGGTTTTCAGTGTCGTTCATGAGCCCCATGACGCTGACGGCGCCGGGCTCG
>JAZOTY010000062.1:0-5309 GCA_045657845.1 Acutalibacteraceae bacterium
ATTCTATTTCTCTATATCTCGTGGTATACTGGAATGGATCATTCCGGGGCGATATACCGCCCCTTTTCAGGAGGCCACTATGGAAGTCCGTACCCTTACCTATTTTCTCGAGATCGCGCGCGAAGGCAACATGACGAGAGCCGCCGAAACGCTCCACGTCTCCCAGCCGACCCTGTCCAAAGCCATCAAGGAACTGGAAGAGGAACTCGGGAAGAAACTGTTCATCCGCCACCGCGTCAGCGTCGAACTGACCGACGAGGGCATGCTCCTGCGCAAACGCGCCGAGGAGATCCTTGAGATGGTCAGCAAGACCGAAGAGGAGTTCCAGGCGCTGGACGACATCACCGGCGGCGACATCTACATCGGCTGTGCCGAATCATACCTTATAAAATATCTCGGGGACGCCATCAAGGAATTCCAGGAGCAGTATCCGGACTTTCGGTTCCACCTGACGAGTGGCGACACGAGCCAGGTCGTCGAGCGGATGGACCGCGGCCTCATCGACCTGTGTTTCATCGTCGAGCCGCCGGACCTCTCTCGCTACAACCATCTGGAGGTCCCGGGCACGGACGTCTGGGGACTGATCGTCCCGGCCGACTCGGAACTCGCGAAGAAGACTGAGATCACATTCGAAGACCTGCAGACCGTTCCCATCATGATCTCCGACCAGGCGCTGAAAGCGGACCTCACCCGCTGGTGCGGCGAGAAGATCGACCAGCTGACCCTGGCCGGGACGCTCACGCTTTCCTATAACGGCTCCGTCTTCGTCAAAGAAGGCCTTGGCGCCATGCTGACGTTCGACAAACTCATCGACACAAGCAAAGAGAACGGACTCGTCTTCCGTCCGCTCACGCCGAAGCTTGAAAACAAAATGTATCTGATTTGGAAGCAGTACCAGGTGTTCTCTCCCATCGCCGAACGGTTCCTGCAGCATCTCACCGAATATTTCGCAAAAATTTCATAATCATCGCAAAAACATTACATCGCCAAATGGAACGGGAATCTATACTTAGTTTCGGAAATCAGCAAAACCCGAAATGAGAAAGGATGTAACAACATGACCTGGACACCACTCTGGAGACAGGCTCACACCGCAGGCCTTCCTCTGAAACTCTTCTCCGGTAAGAACCACACCGTCGTCTGGGACGTACCCGTCTACGCGGGCGGCGATGCACTGCGCGTCAGTTTCCTGAACCACTATGGAAAGAAAGCGACGAGGGTCAGGGCGATGGCCGTCAAGTTCGGCGACACCGTCTACCCCATCACAAAAAAAGGCAAGACCTCGTTCAAAATCAAAGCCGGTGAACGGCTCTTCTCCGATGAGATCGAAGTCGATGTTCCCGAAGGCGCCACGATGCAGGTCCGCATCTGCATGGCCGACAAGAATGCCGACAACAACATGACCGAAGAGTTCGGCATGTCCTACAAGGGCAACCTCGTCATGGACGATGTTATGCCTGATAAAACGAAAAACAAGCTCCTCGTCGACAACGGCGTCTACTATCCTGTCCCTGCCGTCGAAGGCATCGAAGTTCGCACGAAGAACGCCCCGAAAGTCATCGCCGCGTTCGGCGACTCCATCACCTCCATGAGCCGCTGGACCGTTCCGCTGGCGAAACGTCTTCACGACACCTATGGCGATGAATTCGTCCTCGTCAACGAAGCCATCCTCGGCAACTGCCACACCTACAACAAGCCCGGCAAGATCTGGAGCATGTTCGGTGAGAAGGGCGAAGACCGCATCGCCTGGGACCTCGAGGGCCTCGACCTGCACACGGTCATGTTCACCCTCGGCACCAACGACTTCTCCTATGCCGATGAAGACCACCGCGAAGAACTGTCTGCAGAAACCGTCATCGCCAAAGTCACGAAGACCGTGGAAGACCTGAAAGCCAAGGGCATCCGTGTCACGTCGACGACCCTCTCTCCCCGCTTCGGCTACTTCGGCGTCCCGAAGTTCGACGACTACATGAACGAACAGCGGAAGAAGTACAACGACTGGGTCCGCACCACTGACCTCTTCGACTACTACATCGACGCCGACGAACTGCTGAAAGACCCGGAGAAACCAGACTGGTTCAACGACGAGTACCATCAGGGCGACCACCTGCACCCGAACGCGGCGGGCGGCCAGCTGCTGGCAGACAACTACGACCTCGCGAAACTGGTCGGCAAAGAATAAAACAAACCGGACTCGAACGAGTCCGGTTTTCTTGTTATGTGTCGATCATACTTTATGCTTCGCACGGTATTCGCCGGGGGTCATGCCGACATTGGTGCGGAACACGTAAGTAAAATAGCTCTGGTCGCAGAACTGGAACAGCGCGGCGATTTCGGGGATCGTTTTGTCGCTGGTCTCCAGCAGGTCCTTGGCCGCTTCGATGCGCTCATGGGTCATGTACTGGCGGATGGTCATGCCCGCGTGTTCTTTGAAAATGTGGCTCAAGTGGTACTTGCTGACGCCCACATGGTCTGCCACTTCTTCGAGCGTGACTTCCTGAGTCAGGTGAGTCAGCAGATATTTGCGCGCCTTTTCCACGTGCGGGTTTCCGGTGGATTGCAGCTTTCGAGCTTTCACCTGTTCGGAGAATGTGATGGCGGCTGCCCGGATGATCCCGGGGAACTTGTCCGGGAAGTTTTCGGCGATCTGGTGAAGCGCATAGTCCGCCGTCCAGTTCGCTTCCGGCGGGTAGACCCCGGCTTCGATGGCGGAGATCATGAACGTATTGATCAGGCTGACGGCCATATATTCGATCTCTTTGACTTTGGAACTTCCGATCCGGTCATTCTGATAAAGTGCCTCGGCGGACAGCGGTTCAATGGTCGCAAGCTGTTCGGTATCACCGTTCTGGATCATACGGATCATCGGCAGGATATCCCAGTAAGACCGATTGATGAATTCTTCTTCCGAGTCCCGGATGGCCCTTGAGATCTTGTCACTCATTACGCGCCCACCTTTCCACAAATAATCAATATCCTTAGCAAATATATTATATAGTTGATTCTTTCGGTTTTCTATACTTTAAACAGAGAAGTCTGCATGATCAGGAGTGAACGAAATGTCTAAAGCAGGAGTACTCGCCTTCCGTTA
Organism: Acutalibacteraceae bacterium; assembly: GCA_045657845.1. Taxonomy (GTDB): domain Bacteria; phylum Bacillota; class Clostridia; order Oscillospirales; family Acutalibacteraceae; genus RUG420. The sequence goes on from JAZOTY010000062.1 coordinate 3,092, forward strand.
TCTGTTCCAGGTCGGCGACTGGGCGCGTCTCAGGAAACTGGAGCAGGACACCTCAGACCTTGCGCTGGACCTCGACATCCCCTACCTCGACGACGGGGACCGGGGCCATCTGCTCGACATCTACAAAGCGAAAGACGCGAAGCCTGGCAACCCGGTCGTCATCAACATCCACGGCGGCGGACTGTTCGCGTCCTTCAAAGACCTCAACGCCAACTTCAACTATGAGTTTGCCCGCCGCGGCTTCGACGTCGTCAGCCTCAGCTATATCCGCCTTCCGGACACCACGTTCTGGCATCAGATCGACGACTGCATGAACGCGCTTCGCCATGTGGCGACCCATGCGAACGAACTCGGCCTAGACCTCACGAACGTCTTCCTGACCGGCGACTCCGCCGGTGCGCTGCTCGCATACTGTTGCTGCGCCATCGAGAACAGTGAAGAACTGCAAAAGTCCTTTGACATCGCTCCTGCCGACCTGAACATCGGCGGGCTCGGACTGGTCTCCATCATGCTCGACACCACGCGCCACGACCTCATGGCGGCGATCACCGACCAGATCGCCAAAGGCGACGACTTCGACCGCGCCTGCATCGGCTATTTGCAGGACCCCGCCTCCATGCTGGAGCACACCACCCTGCCGCCGGTCTACCAGGTCACCGGAGTCCAGGACCTCATTCAGAAAGACTCCCTGAAGTTCGAGAAACTGCTCACCGAGAACGGTGTCAAACACGAGATCAAAGACTACCCGAAGGGCAAAGAGCGCAAACTCGACCACGTCTTCTCCGTCAAGTTCCCGAAGTGGCCCGAGAGCCAGGAAGTCATCGATAATATCTGTGCCTGGTTCCGCGCTTCTGCCGGTGCCGCACCGGTCTGTGACGGCAAGTACCACAAGTACTTCGTCTGGAGCTTCGATGACGGCCTCGAGCAGGACAAGCGCATCATCGAGACTCTGAAGAAGTACGGCATGGGCGCCACGTTCAACCTGAACTCCGGTCTCTTTGGTCTGAAGCAGTACACACCCCGCATAGCGAACCTCGGTTTCACCGACATCGACGCAGAGGAGTACGAGGCGAAGAAACACCACCTGTTCCCCGCGGCGGAACACTTCCGCATTCCGGCGGAGGAAGTCGTCGATGTTTTCCAGGGGTTCGAAGTGGCTTCCCACACGCTGACCCATCCGCGTCTCGCGAGACTGAAGAAAGAGGAGATCCGCAAGGAGATCGAAGAAGACATCCGGAACCTCTCCGAGCTGTTCGGTCAGGACGTCGTGGGGTTCGCGGCGCCGTTCGGCTCATTCAACAAAGACGTTCGGGAAGTCCTCGAAGAGTGCGGCGTGAAGTATAACCGCGCGGTTTCTACGGACGACTCCTTCCGCTTCCCGGAAGACCCGCTGAACATGCCCCTGTCCAACTGGTGCATCTCCTCGAAGACGTTCGACCGTCTGGAAGCCTTCTTCGAAGCCGAGCCTGTCGACGACGACCTCCTGTTCGTCTGCTTCGCCCACGGCTACGAATTCGACTTCGGTACGAAGGAATCGAGCTGGGAGAAGTTTGAAAAGATCTGTGAGACCGTCGCGGCTCACAAGGACATCATCTGTTGCTCCACGCGAGATGCCTTCGCAGCGCACGAAGCCACGAAAGCAGCTAAGAAATAACCGCAACAAAAAAGAAGCCTGTCGGCCCAACAGGGTCGGCATTCTTTTTTGTTTTATGGAGTTGGCGATCTACGCATAGTGGTAGACATGACGTTTGCGGATGAGGAACTGGACTGTCACGATGAGAGCCAGCGCTTCCGCGATGGGAAGGGCGATCCAGATGCCGTCCACGCCAAAAGCAAGAGGCAGCAGCATGACCGCGCTCATCTCGAGCAGGATGGTCCGGATGAACGAGATGGCCGCGGAGATTTTCCCGTTGTTGAGTGCGGTGAAGAAGTCAGAGCCGTAGATGTTGAACCCGGACATCAGGAAGGCCAGTGAGTAGATGCGGAACGCGTGCGCGGTCAGTGCCGTCAGCTCCGCGTCATACCCGACGAAGATGCCGGCGACCACGTTAGCCAGCGTCTGCGACAGCGTGATCATGCACAGAGCAGCCACGGCGATGAACCCCATGCCCTTTCGGAACAGATTCTTCAGTTCATCGTAGTTCTCTGCACCGTAGTGGAACGAGACGATCGGCGCGGTGCCCATCGAGTAACCGATGTAGATCGCCACAAAGAAGAA
>JAZOTY010000063.1:0-23424 GCA_045657845.1 Acutalibacteraceae bacterium
GCCGGTCCGCGAACACGAGACCGGAGCCCACATGAGACGCCACACAGTCGACGGTCGCTTTCAGGGGTTCGTCCCCCGTCAAAACCAGTCCTTCGGACTGCATCTGTGCTTTGACGGCATCTACACGCTCCGCGGTCTCCGAAAAGGCCGTCTGGGCGTTTTTTTCGATCCAGTCGTTCGCGAGGTCGAGAGACTGCAAAACGAGGTACGAGGGGCTTGTGGAGCCGAAGAGGCACATCGCCTCCCGTGCGGTCTCTTCGAAGCCCTCGGGAGCATTCGTTCCGATGTGGAGGTATCCGCCGCCGGTCAGCACCGGGAGCGTCTTATGTGCGGAGTCCGCGCAGGCGTCGGCGCCAAGCGTCATGGGGTGTCTGTCCTCCGGCAGGAACTTCAGGTATGCGCCGTGAGCATTGTCCACGAGCAGCAGCGTCCCGTACCGGTGCGCGGTTTCCGCCAGGCCCCGGATATCCAGAACGTTTCCAAGGTAGTCGGGAGACGTCACGAACACTGCGGCGACCGCTTTGTCTTCCCTGTTCAGCCGCTCTAGCTGTCTCTCCAGTCCGTCCGGCGAGATGGTGCAGCGGCACAGAGAATACGCCTCTTCCGAAGCCATCCACTCCACATCGAACCCGATGAGCTGAGAGGCCTGGACGAAGGACTTGTGCGCATTGCGACCCGCCAGGATGAGCGGGGTCTCCCCATTTCTGTCATACCGGCATTGGCACGCGAGGAGGCACATCGCCTTGATGCTCTGGGACGAACCTCCGGCAGAGTAGAACGTGCGGCGGGAGCCAAACAGTTTTGACGCGTTCGCTTCGCTCTCCGCGATGATGCCGTCCGCTTCATAAAGCGAGTCGGCGCCGTTGACTTCGGTCAGGTCAAGCGCCTCAATGCCGAGCATGCCCAGACCTTTGTGGCCGGGCATGTGGAATCTCGATTTATTCTGTTGTGAATACTCTCTGCAGAAGTCCGCGATGGGAGTCTTCATCGGAGCACACACTCCTTTAAACCGTTACCGGACGATGGCGAACGCCATGGCGGCGAAATACAGAAGGACCATGACGGCGCCTTCCGGGCGTTTGATCGATTTCTTCGTGAGACCGAAGACATAGGTCAGGATGCCGATGCCGATCAGGATGTACAGATCCCATACGGAGGCGACATTGACCGCGATGGGGTGGATTGCCGAAGAGACACCGAGGATCAGCAGGATATTGAAGATGTTCGAGCCGACCACGTTGCCGACCGCCATACCGGTCTCCCCTTTCCGGGCCGCCACGATGGACGTGACCAGTTCCGGAAGAGACGTGCCGAGGGCAACGATGGTGAGGCCGACCAGAGTCTCGGTCATGCCGGCTGCCAGAGCAATGTTCTTGGCGCCGTAAACAACGGCTTCCCCGCCGGCAACGATAAGAGCGATGCCGATGATGATGAGCAGGAAGCATTTCCAGCCGGGCATATCTTCATATTCTTCATCCGTGTTTGCAGGGTTCTTTCTCGCGTCCCGGATGAGATAGACGATATAGCAGACAAAGATGACCAGCAGAACGAGGCCGAGCCAGCGGGAGACGAGGCCCACATTGTCCGCCATCGAGTAGTTCAGAAGTCCGCCGTTCATGAACAGCATGTAGCAAGAGCCGATGAGCAGCAGGAAGGTGACGCCGAGATTCACCGGGAAGTCCCGCTTCAGGACGCTGTTCCCGACGGGGAGCGGATGGATGAGCGCGCAGATGCCGAGGACCATCAGCGTATTGAACAGGTTGGAACCGACGACATTGCTGACGGCGATCTCATTGGCGCCCTGGATGGCAGCCGACGTACTGACGGCAAGTTCCGGAGCACTGGTGCCCATCGCCACAACGGTAAGGCCGATGATGAGGCCGGGCACTTTGAGTTTCTTGGCAAGGGCGGCCGCGCCGTCCACGAACCAGTCGGCACCTTTGATGAGGGCGATAAAGCCCGCGATCAGGATGACGACATCGAGGAGGATCTTCATTCTTCTTTCCTTCTTTTCCAGTTATTTCAATGGGCGGTCAGCGAAGGACCTCCTTGATGGATTCTGCCACATTGTAGTAGTGGTCGGCCACACGTTCGACATTGGAGAGGAACGTGAGGTAGTTGGCGCCGACTTCCGGGTCGCAGACATCATCGTTGAGACGATCGATGTGGTTCTGTTTATACAGTTCCGTCATATCGTCCATCTCCTGCTCGTATTCTTTGGCTTCTTCGAACGCCTCCAGGTTGCGCATGACATAGGCGCGGACCGTGGCGTCGTAGAGTTTTTCGAGCAGTTCCTGAAGGTTGCGGACCTCTGTGATGGCGGCGTCGGAAAGCTTGCCGTCCGTCTCTTTGATGAGGTCTCCGTATTCGATGACATTCTTCGCGTAGTCACCGACACGTTCGAGGTCGGTCAGTGTGTGGAACGCGGTCGAGATGTAACGTTTATCCTTGACACTGAGGTTCTGGTCAAACAGTTTGACGAGGAAATGCGTCAGTTTCTTGTTGAGGAAGTTGAGTTCGTCTTCATTGGCCCGGAACTGATCCATATTGAGGGCGTCCGGATGCCGCAGCATATAGAGCGAATCGGAGAAGTTCCGCATGGCGATGTCGGCCATGTTCATGATCTCCTTCTTCACCTGCTGGATGGCAAGAGGCGGAGTGGCCAGCATGTGATCATCCACATAGTAAAGCCGTGCGACTTCTTTCTCCTCCGCTTCTTCGACAGCGGCGTGCTCCGGAACGAGACGTTCGACCAGCTGAACGAGTTTCTCCGTGAACGGGAGGAACAGAAGGACAGCGAGACAGTTGAAGAAGGTGTGGAACATGGCGAGCTGGGTCTGAGGCGCGTTCGGGAACAGGGTGCCGAAGATGGAACCGAAGTCGAGATCGCGGCCGGGGACCATACCGAGCAGCAGGCCGATGACCAGGAAGACGATGACGCCGCCGGTGTTGAAGAGGAGATGGATGAGCGCCGTGCGTTTGGCATTCGTACCGCTCGTCATACCGGCGATGATAGCGACCACGCAGGAACCGATGTTGGAACCCATGGTCAGGTAGATGCCCTGGTCGAGCGAGATGAGTCCGACGAACAGCATGGTGATGGCGACGGACGTCATGACGGAGGAGCTCTGGATGATGGCTGTCAGAAGGGCGCCGATCAGGACCAGAAGCAGCGGGTTCTTGATGCCGGCCAGGAACATCTTGACCGAATCCAGTTCCGCGAAACTCTCCATAGAGTTGCTCATCATGGAAAGACCGACGAACAGCATACCGAAGCCGGCGAGGATGCCGCCGACCTTCTTGACCATGTCCTTTTTGGCAAAAGTCATGATGAAGGCGCCGATACCCGCCATGGCAGAGAACAGGACGGTGGTCGAGATGGAGTCGCCGCCGAACATACCGAGGGCAACGATCTGACCGGTGATGGTCGTACCGATGTTGGCACCGAAGATGATGGTGGCCGCCTGGACCAGCGACATGATTCCGGCGTTGACAAAACCGATGACCATGACGGTGGTGGCACCGGAACTCTGGATGGCTGCGGTCGCGACCGCACCGATCCCGACGCCGAGCCATTTACTGCCGGACATCTTGGCAAACAGTGCCCGAAGCTTGCTACTGCTGACGGCCTCCAGGTTGGAGCTCATCATGGAGCAGGCGATCAGAAAGATACCGATACCGGCAAGGAGTGTGAGGATCGCGCTCACGACAAATGTTACGCTCATAGTTGATTCTCTCCTGATTTTCAAAAAAAGAGACTTTCACTGCAGACGCACGGGTCCCCGCACGAATCAGTAAAAGTCTCGCTTCTTACGACATGATCCGGGGAATGGTTCCCGTACTGACGAAGCATGTCACAGAGCTCTCGCTCTGCAAGCTACTCCCTTATAACTGTCAATCTAAATGTACTGAAAAAACGCGCCTCTGTCAAGGGCGATTTATCCATTTTGAAGAATGTATCTCGCGACATAGACACCGCTCGCCGAGGCATGGGACAGGGAGTGCGTGACGCCGCTGCCGTCGCCGATGACGAAAAGGTTTTTGTGGCAGGTCTCGAGGTTCTCGTCGAGCTCCACTTCCATGTTGTAGAACTTGACTTCGACGCCGTAGAGGAGCGTGTCGTCGTTGGCCATGCCGGGCGCGATCTTGTCGAGGGCGTAGATCATCTCGATGATGCCGTCGAGGATGCGCTTCGGCAGCACCAGAGACAGGTCGCCGGGCGTCGCTTTCAAGGTCGGGACGGTACGGCTCTCCTTCATCCGGTCCACCGTGCTCCGTCTTCCCCGCTCGAGGTCACCGAAACGCTGGACGATGACGCCTCCGCCCAGCATGTTGGACAGGCGGGCGATGGACTCACCGTAGCCGTTGGAGTCTTTGAAGGGCCCCGAAAAATGCTTGGAGACCAGCAGCGCGAAGTTCGTGTTGTCGGTCTTCTTGCCCTCATCTTCAAAGCTGTGGCCGTTGACCGTGACGATGCCGTTGGTGTTCTCGTTGACGACGATGCCGTGCGGGTTCATACAGAAGGTCCGCACATTGTCTTCGAACTTCTCCGTGCGGTAGACGATCTTGCCCTCGTAGAGCTCATCGGTGATGTGCTCGAAAATGGGGGCCGGCACTTCCACGCGGACGCCGAGGTCCACACGGTTCGACATGGTCGGGATGTCAAGTTCGGAACAGACCGTCTCCATCCAGTGGGATCCGCTCCGTCCGACCGAGATGATACAGATCTCCGTGTCGTACATCGCCTCAGCGGTGTGGATGCGGTAGCCGTCTTCCAGCTTTTCCACCCGTTCCACCGGAGTGTTGAAGAAGAAGTCCACCCTGTCCTTCAGCTCCTCATAGAGGTGCTCGAGGACGATGTAATTGATGTCGGTGCCGAGATGGCGGACCGACGCGTCGAGCAGGGACAGGCCGTTCTGCATGCACTTTTTCTTGAACTCGGTCCCGGCGGTAGAGTACATCTTCGTGCCCGCTCCCCCGTACTCACAGTTGATGTCGTCGACATACTCCATGAGTTCGATGGCGGTCTCGCGGCCGATGTGCTCATAGAGCGTGCCGCCGAAGTCGTTCGTGATGTTGTATTTGCCGTCCGAGAAGGCACCCGCTCCGCCGAAGCCGTTCATGATATCACAGGTGGGACAGTGGATACAGCTTTTCACCGTTTTGCCGTCGATGGGACAGTGGCGCTTCGAGAGTTCATGGCCTTCCTCGAAGACGGCGATCTTGAGACCGGTCGCTTTGCGGGTCAGTTCATAGGCGGAAAAGATGCCGCCGGGGCCCGCGCCGATGATGATGATATCGTAATTCATGTTCATCCCTCCAGTAGATCAGTCGCAGCCGTCACAGGTGCTGCAGTCTTCGTCGTCCGGGACCTCTGCGAGACGGCCGCCGAGCGTGACTGCCTTATCCCCGCCGACACGGTGGGGTTTATAAAGGTCCGGGTGCTCCGCGTGGGCCACCTGGATCATGATGGCACATTCGATGCGTTTACGGAAGAGTTCACAACCGTATTCGTAGATGCCTTTGACATCGCCGGTCGCGTGGTACGCGTTCGCAGCGCAGCCGCCGGAGCAGTAGAGCTTCGCCCAGCAGTCCGCGCAGTCGGGGCGGGCATAGGCGTTGCAGTACCGGAACTCGTCCTGCTTCTCCTTCTCCGTGACGCCGTTCCAGATGTCACCGAGTTTGTACTCTTCTTCCCCGACGAACTGATGGCAGGGGTACAGGTCGCCCCAGGGGGTGACCGCCATGTACTCGGTCCCCGAGCCGCACCCGGAGATGCGCTTGTAGATACAGGGGCCGGAGGTCAGGTCGATCATGTAGTGGTAGAACGTGAAGCCGTCTCCGGTCTCTTCTCTCCGGAGCATCTCCTTTGCGAGGAGCTCATACTCCTCTTTCAGGACCGGCAGATCGTCTTCGGTCAGCGCCAGCGGGTCGCCGGGCTTGCAGACGACCGGTTCCATGGAGAGTTCCCGGAACCCGAGGTCGGCCATCGTAAAGATGTCGTTCGTGAAATCGGTATTGAGATGGGTGAACGTGCCGCGCATGTAGTAGTTCTTTCCGCCGCGGGCCTCCACCAGTTTTTGGAATTTCGGGACGATCCGCTCCCAGCTGCCGTTGCCGGCATAGTCGACGCGGGTGCGGTCGTGGACCTCTTTGCGTCCGTCGAGGCTCAGGACCACGTTGGACATCTCTTTATTGCAGTAGTCGATGACCTCGTCGTCGATGAGCATGCCGTTCGTCGTGACCGTGAAGCGGAAGTTCTTCCCCGCCTCTTTTTCGATGGACCGGCAGTAGTCGACGGTCTGTTTGACGACGTCCCAGTTCATGAGGGGCTCCCCGCCGAAGAAGTCGACTTCGAGGTTCCGGCGGGTCCCGGAATGGGCCACGAGGAAGTCCATCGCCTGTTTGGCCACCTCAAAACTCATGAGAGCGCGGTCGCCGTGGTACTTGCCCTGGCTTGCGAAGCAGTATTCACAGTTGAGGTTGCAGGTGTGGGACACGTGCAGGCACAGAGCCTTGATGACGTCGCCGCTGCGTTTTTTGAACTCACCGGCGAGGGGTTCATAGGTGTCCGGGGTGTAGAGCTTCTGGTGCTCTTCGAGGTAGCGTACATCGCCGATGCACTCGAGGATCTCATCCTCGTTGACATCTTCGCGGTCCCCGTACTTCTCCAGCATGGCGGAGACGATCTCTTCCTCCGTGTGGTCCGGGTACAGAGCGATGATGTCGTAGGCGACGTCGTCCACCGAGTGGACCGACCCCGAACAGGTATCGAGTACGATATGGTACCCGTTCAGTTCATATTGATGAAGCAATCTGCTTCCCTCCAGTTTACAGAATGACGTGCAGACAAGACAAAAGCTGCGCCGGGACGCGGCACAGCTTGGTTTGTCGGTTCAGAACTTACTTCTGCTCGCACTGCTGGTTGGCAACGCCGCAGGAAGTTTTGCAGGCGCTCTGGCAGGACGTCTGGCATTCGCCGCAGCCGCCGTTCTTGGCGCTTTCGCAAAGGTTCTTGGTCTCGAGAGTATTGATTCTGCTCATGATTCGATCTCCTCTAATAGAAAAGAATAATTATGTCGGAAATAATCTACCACAGTTTGCACGTTTCGTCAACTTAAAGGGGCAGTCCCGCAAGGCGTCCGACCAGGACCACCAGGAAGGACACGACCCAGGCGATGGCACACTGCCAGACCGCCATCCCGGCCGCCGTTTTTCCGCCGAGTTCTCTGCGGACCGAGGCAATGGCAGCGGCGCAGGGCGTATAGATGAGGCAGAACACCAGAAGGCTCGCCGCGCCGAGGGGCGTGATGACTCCCGCAAGTCCGGCCGTGGAGCCGAACAGCATGGAGATCGTCGAGACGACACTTTCCTTGGCAAGGACGCCGGCGATGAGGGACGTGACGATCCGCCAGTCGCCGAAGCCGAGGGGCGCCAGCACCGGGACAAAGCACCCGGCGATGGCTGCAAGCATGCTCTCCCGCTCATCGGTCACCACATTGAAGTGGAAGCTGAAGGTCTGCAGGAACCAGATGATGATCGTGCAAAGGAAGATGATCGTAAAGGCTCTCTGCAGGAAGTCCTTCGCCTTTTCCCAGAGGAGGCGGGCGACGTTGCGCGGTCCCGGCATCCGGTAGTTCGGCAGTTCCATGACGAACGGCACCGGGTCTCCGCGGTATACGGTCTTACGGGCGATCCACGCAAAGAGGATGCCAAGGATGATCCCGAGGAAATAGAGGGCAAACATGACGATCGCGCCTTTTCCCGGGAAAAACGCCGCCGTGAAGAAGGCGTAGATCGGGATCTTCGCGCCGCAGCTCATGAAAGGAGTCATGAGGATGGTGATCTTGCGGTCCCGCTCGGAGGGCAGGGTCCTGGCCGCCATGACGCCGGGAACGGTACAGCCGAAGCCCATGAGCATCGGGACGATCGAACGGCCGGAGAGGCCGATCCGCCGAAGCGGACGGTCCATGACAAAGGCGATCCGGGCCATGTAGCCGGAGTCTTCGAGGACCGACAGGAAAAAGAACAAAAGACAGATGATCGGTAGGAAGCTGACCACCGCACCGACACCGTTGAAGATGCCGTCGATGACCAGAGACTGGAGGACCGGCAACACGCCGATCGACTGCATGCCGCGAGAGGTAAGATCTGCGAGCCGGTCGATGCCGAGCTGCAGAAGATCCTGCAGCCAGGGGCCGATCACATTGAACGTCAGGAAAAACACGATGGCCATGACCAGGATGAAAACCGGCAGCGCCGTCCATTTTCCGGTCAGGACGTTATCGATCTTCTGGCTGCGGGTCTGTTCTTTGTTCACCTTCGGCTTGACGACGGAGAGCCGGCAGACCCGCCGGATGTATTCAAAGCGCATATCGGCAATGGCGGCGGAACGGTCGAGACCGCGCTCGTGCTCCATCTGGGTGACGATATGTTCGATGGCCTCTTTTTCATTGTCATCGAGACCCAGCGCCTGCTCGACCAGCTGATCGCCTTCGACGAGTTTGTTCGCCGCGAAGCGGATCGGGATATCCGCCGCTCTCGCATGATCTTCGATGAGGTGCATGATGGCATGGAGACAGCGGTGCACCGCGCCGCCGTGGTCGTCTTCGTTACAGAAGTCTTTCTGGGGCGGCTTCTCCTGATACCGCGCCACATGGATGGCGTGGTCCACGAGTTCGCCGACGCCTTCGCCGGTCAGGGCGTTGACGGCGACGACGGGGACGCCCAGAGCCCACTCCAGTTCATTGATATGGAAGGTGCCGCCGTTGTCCATGACCTCGTCGAGGAAGTTCAGGGCGACGACCATGGGCGTATCGAGTTCCAGGAGCTGCATCGTCAGGTACAGGTTCCGCTCGATGTTCGTGCAGTCGACGATATTGATGATGCATTTCGGCTTCTCGTTCAAAATGAACTGCCGGCTCACGACCTCCTCGCTCGTATAAGGGGACATCGAGTAAATGCCGGGCAGGTCCGTGACGAGTGTCTCCGGATGCTTTTTGATCTTTCCGTCCTTGCGGTCGACCGTGACACCGGGGAAATTCCCGACGTGCTGGTTCGCGCCGGTCAACTGGTTGAAAAGCGTCGTTTTTCCGCAGTTCTGGTTGCCGGCGAGCGCAAAGGTAAGGGTCTCCCCTTCCGGAAGCTTCTGCTCGTCAGCCTTGTCGTGGTATTTGCCGCCCTCACCGAGGCCGGGATGTTCGATATGGTGTCCGCGGTGGCGGGTGACCGGCTGCCAGTTCTCACCGACCGGAGAGTCCTCTTCTTCATTGCCCGCGCAGACCGCCACGCCGATGTTCGCGGCATCCGCCAGCCGGAGGCTCAGCTCATAGCTGTGGATGCGCAGTTCCATCGGGTCGCCGAGCGGCGCGTAACGGACGAGTTCGACACGTGCGCCGGGCAGGAGGCCCATATCGAGGAAATGCTGCCGGAGCGCACCGCTGCCGCCGACATGGGTGATGACCGCGGTCTTTCCGACTTCCAATTCATTCAATCTCATAAATATCCTCATCAGTTAGCATAGGGTTATTACCGAATCATTGTAGCATAGTTGTTGTGGAAATGCACCAAAATGAACAGAAGTTTCCCAAAAAAGAAAAAGACCCTTCCCCTGTCCGGGAAAAGGTCTCTGTGTTTGGGCGATGTACCTCACGCCTGCATCAGCATGCCAATGACGATGAGCAGTTCACCGGCAAGGTAGGTGAGCATGACCGTGAAGTGTTTGTGGAACACGAGGTCCTCGTTCTTCTTGTAGTACCGGACAAGGAACAGAGTGCAGTCCGAGATGAAGAACAGCAGAGCGCCAATGAATGCGACGACCGAGCCGGGGCTGCGGTGTGTGATGAGCTGCATGAGCGCGAACGAGTTCATGGTGGCGTTGGCCAGCAGGTAAATGTACATGGGCCCGACCATGATCTTCGGGGTCGTCGGCTGGACGGCCCAGATGATGACGAATGCGACCACGAAATAGATCAGCGCGATCGGGATGACGATCCACCAGTGCATGCCCTCAAATACGATGTTCTGGAGATAGACCAGAATAAAGAAGACATGAGACGCTCCGAAGGAAATGCCTCCGAGAGCAAACCAGTGATGTCCTTTGGGGATGAGCAGTACATCGCCGAGCCAGCTCGTGATGAGCGCGAGCAGCAGATAGGTTTCGGTCCCGCCCTTCGCCCGGGCGGCAGTCACATAAAACAGGATCAGAAAAATGAGCAGGAACGGTTTCGTTTTTTTCCGCGCCGCGGCATCGTCTTTCCAGCTGTCAGCCAGATGGATGCCGGAAAATAGCAAATACAGGATCAGGAACGCATAAGTTGCGATCGTCATTTCAATCTCCTCTCTGAGTGTGAATACTTGTTCGAACAAGTCAATAATACCATATTCTGACAAAATTGGTCAACTGTTCAAAAGCATATGGAAAGAAAAGAAAGAAAATGGGTTTTCCTCGGCAAAACCGTTGACTAGTTGCTATATTTATGAGAACATTATATGGGAATACGTTAATAGTATGACAATTGCGGTTCCTCGCAATCGTCTGCTCTTTACCCAAATAAATCCGCAAGGAAGGAGTTGTGGTCGAACATGATTTACACCACAGAAGTACAGAACATGTGCCCCGTCGCCAAAGGCGCGAAGCACGATCCGGCCCCCATCCCCGAAGAGGGAAAATGGGTCAGCGCAAAACAGATCAGTGACATCTCCGGCTTTACCCACGGTATTGGCTGGTGTGCACCGCAGCAGGGCTGCTGCAAACTCTCTCTGAATGTCAAGGAAGGTATCATTGAGGAAGCTCTCATCGAGACGATCGGCTGCTCCGGCATGACCCATTCCGCCGCCATGGCCGCCGAGATCCTCCAGGGCAAGACCATCCTGGAAGCCCTGAACACCGACCTCGTCTGCGACGCCATCAACGTCGCCATGCGCGAACTGTTCCTTCAGATCGTTTACGGCCGTACCCAGAGCGCGTTCTCTGACGACGGTCTTTCCATCGGCGCAGGCCTTGAAGACCTTGGTAAAGGCCTTCGCTCCCAGGTCGGCACCATGTACGGCACCAAGGCCAAAGGTGTCCGTTACCTCGAAATGGCAGAAGGCTATGTCACCGAACTGGCCCTCGACGCCAACAACGAAGTCATTGGTTACAAGTTCGTCAGCCTCGGCAAAATGACAGACTTCATCAAAAACGGCGACGATCCGAATACCGCGTGGGAAAAAGCTTCCGGTCAGTACGGCCGCGTCCAGGACGCCGTGAAGTTTATCGACCCGAGAAAGGAGTGATTTGATCATGGCACTGTTTGAAAACTACGAAAGAAGAATCGATCAGATCACCGCTGTCCTCAATCAGTATGGCATCAAGGACATCGAAGAAGCTGAGAAAATCACGAAAGACGCCGGTCTCGACGTCTATGAAATGGTCAAAGGCATCCAGCCCATCTGCTTCGAGAACGCATGCTGGGCTTACACCGTCGGTGCTGCCATCGCCATCAAGAAAGGCTGCAGAAAGGCCTCTGAAGCCGCTGCCGCCATCGGCGAAGGCCTTCAGGCATTCTGCATCCCCGGCTCCGTCGCCGACCACAGAAAAGTCGGTCTCGGCCACGGCAACCTCGGCAAGATGCTCCTCGAAGAGGAGACCGAGTGCTTCTGCTTCCTGGCAGGTCACGAGTCCTTCGCGGCTGCGGAAGGCGCTATCGGTATCGCTTCCAAGGCGAATGTCGTTCGCGAGAAGCCTCTCCGCGTCATCCTGAACGGTCTTGGCAAAGACGCCGCTCAGATCATCTCCCGCATCAATGGCTTCACTCATGTCGAGACCAAGATGGACTACTTCACCGGCGAAGTCAAAGTCATCAAAGAGACTCCGTACTCTGACGGTGTCCGCGCTTCTGTCCGCTGCTACGGCGCCGACGACGTCGTCGAAGGCGTTGCCATCATGCACCTCGAGAACGTCGGTGTCTCCATCACGGGCAACTCCACCAACCCCACCCGTTTCCAGCATCCGGTCGCGGGCACTTACAAGAAAGAATGCGTCCTTCAGGGCAAGAAGTACTTCTCCGTCGCTTCCGGCGGCGGCACAGGCCGTACTCTTCACCCCGACAACATGGCTGCAGGCCCCGCTTCCTACGGTATGACCGACACCCTCGGTCGCATGCATTCCGACGCCCAGTTCGCAGGTTCCTCCTCCGTTCCGGCACACGTCGAAATGATGGGTCTCATCGGCATGGGCAACAACCCCATGGTCGGTGCCACCGTTGCTGTCGCTGTTTCTGTCGAAGAAGCTGCGAAAGCAGGCAAATTCTGATTCTGTACTTCCTGAATTCCAGACACACGAAAAACCCTCTCCGGGACTCCGGGGAGGGTTTTCTGTTTTCATCTTTTTATCATTTTAAGATAGTTGTGTGAAAATGTTAACGATTCTATTGAAAAAGGCAGTCTCCTTTTATATAATCCATTTATTAGGACATCGATGTCCTCGTTCGATTGGAGAAGATTGAGAAAGGAAGGTCGTCTTTATGACATTGGGACTGCTCACGATCAAGTCCATCACCTATCTGACCTTTACGGTGCTCCTCATCCTCGCCGCCGGCTACCTGCTCGGCCGCGTCACCGTCAAAGGAGTCAGCCTCGGTTCTGCCGGCGTCTTTATCGTCGCCCTCATCTACGGCGCGTTTTTCTACCACTCACTGGAACCGAACCTCGTCGTATCGGAGATCACCTTCGTCAAGGAGGCCCTGAAGATCATTGAAAACATCGGCCTGGTCTTCTTCGTCACTTCGGTCGGGTTCATCGCCGGCCCGAGTTTCTTCCGAAACCTCAAAAAGAACTTCAAGTCCTATATCTCTCTGGGACTCATCATCATCCTGTCTTCCTGTCTCGTCACCATCCTGATCATCCTGATCGGCGGACGGGGCGAAGACCATGAATCCTTCAAAGCCCTCATCGTCGGTCTCCTCTCCGGCGCTCTGACCTCCACGCCTGCTTTCTCGGCCGCCAAAGAGGCCGTCGGCCCCGCTCTGGAAGATCCGGTCGCGGTCGGCCACGGGATCGCATATCTCTTCGGTGTCATCGGCGTCGTCCTGTTCGTCCAGCTGGTCCCGAAATTCATGAAAGCGGACATGCGGGTCGAACGTCAGAAGATCATGATCGAGGCGGACGAGAAGGAAGAAGAGGAAGTCGAACTCATTCAGCTCGACGAGTTCGGCATCGCCGCGTTCTCTGTTGCCGCCATGCTCGGCATCATCCTCGGCAGTATCAGTGCCGGAGGGTTCTCTCTGACCGTCACCGGCGGCTGCCTTCTGGTCGCTCTGGTCTTCGGCCACTTCGGCCGTGTCGGACGCATCAATTTCATGCCGAAGGAGAGCACCTTGAAAGTGTTCCGGGAACTGGGCCTGGTCCTCTTCCTCATCGGCGCCGGCGTCGCTGGCGGTGCGAGCTTCGTCATGTACTTCAAGCCCATCTACTTCATCTACGGCGTCCTCATGACCCTCATTCCCATGTTCATCGGCTTCTTCTTTGCGAAGAAGGTTTTGAAACTCCCGCTGCTCAACAACCTCGGTTCGCTCTGCGGCGGCATGACCTCCACCCCGGCGCTCGGCACCCTGATTTCCACCGCCGGCACCGAGAACGTGGCGGCAGCATACGCCTCCACCTACCCCATCGCCCTCATCACGATCGTCCTTGCGTCCAAGCTGATGATCATGTTCCTGTAACACCGGGGCGATCCGCCAGAACAGACAGAAAGACCGCATTGCAAAGGCAATGCGGTCTTGTTTTGTTGTGTCAACGGACCGTCAGGACCGAGTCGAGCAACTGTTTCGTATACGGTTCCTCCGAGTGGAGGATGACTGCCGAGGCCTCGTCACACTCCACCACTTCCCCGCTCTTCAGGACCAGGATCCGGTCGCAGAAGCTGTGGACCAGAGCGAGGTCATGGGAGACGAAGAGGATGGAGAGGTCCAGTTCTCTCTGTAACCGGACGAGCAGCTCGACGACTTCCCGCTGAGCGGTGACGTCCAGAGCACTGGTGATCTCATCGCAGAGCAGGACTTCCGGTTCTCCGACCAGAGCGCGGGCGATCGCCATGCGCTGGCACTGTCCGCCGCTGAGCCGGGACGGGTAGCGGTCGAGCAGTTTCGGGTCAAGACGGACCTGAGCCAGATAGGACCCGATGAGTTCCTCATATTCCGGGACCAGTCTGCCCGGCTTTGCCGTCTTTCCGTCCCGCCTGGCGGCGTTCCGGATGCTCTCATAGAGAGACTGCCGGATCGTCATACGGGGGTCGAACGACGCGTAGGCATCCTGGAAGATATACTGGTACTTTCCGTTCAGCTCCACTTCCCCGTTCTCCGGGGTCTCCATGCCGCAGACCTGGCGCAGGATCGTCGATTTTCCGGAACCGGATTCCCCGACGACGCCCAGGATCTCCCCTTTGTACAGGGTGAGGTCGACGCCTTTCAGCGCCTGGACTTCGTTGCCGCGGACTTTATAGGTCTTGTGGACATCCTCCAGCTTCACCGATCTCGGAGAATCCTCGGAGAACACCTTTCTGGCGCGCAGGACCTCTTCGAAGTCGGGAACATCGTGCAGCAGCTTTTTCGTGTAGTCGTGCTGCGGGTCCGAGAGGACGCCCGGGGTGTTCCGGTAATGGCCTCCGACCGGGCCCGATTCCACACAGTCACCGTTCTGAAGGATGCTGATGGTGTCTGCCATGTAGGCGGCAAGGCCCAGGTTGTGCGTCACCAGAAGGATCCCCATCCCGGTCTCGTCCCGCAGCCGCAGCAGTTCGTCTGCCACCTGTTTTTGCGTCGTCACATCCAGTGCGGACGTGACCTCGTCGCAGAGCAGGAGCCGCGGCCGAAGGAGCATGAGGAGCGCGATCGCGATGCGCTGGCACATGCCTCCGCTGACCTCATAGGGGCAGCTCGACAGGACGCGCCCGTCGGTGGGCAGTCCCAGGGTCTTGAATACATGGAAGATCTCGTGCTCGTCCAGTTTCTTGCCGTGGCTCTCCAGCGTCTCTTCAAACTGTTTCTGGAACGTGCGGAGAGGGTTGAACGAGGCGGCAGGGTTCTGGGCGATGAGACCGATCTCGTCTCCCAGCAGTTCCCGTCGCTCTTTATCGGACAGGGAGAGCACGTCTCTTCCCGCGAAGGACATCGAACCGCCGGTCACCTCCGCCGAATAGGAGGTCAGGCCGAGCAGAGCTTTCAGGATCGTGGATTTCCCGGACCCGGACTCTCCCGCAATGACGTGGATCTCTCCGGGAGACAGTTCCAGATCGTAGCTGTGGAGCGCCTCGTAGTCCCCGTAGGAGACACAGAGGTCCTTCATCTCGAGCAGCAGGTCTTTTGGCGATGTACGGGCGGCGACGGCCCGGACACCTTTGATCTTACGTGTCTTCGCCATCATTTCGCCTCACTTACATCGGAATAGTCGCGGACGGCGTCGCCCAGGTAGTTGAACACCATGACGGCCACGATGACCGCGATGGCCGGGAACAGGACCGACCACGGAGCCAGCTGCAGGTACGCGCGGGACTCGTTGATCATGGAGCCCCATTCCGCCTGAGGCGGAACGACGCCGAGACCCAGGAAACTGAGGCCGGCGATGCCGATCATGTTCGTGCCGATCTGGGTGGCCGCGTTGACGGTCAGAGGGCCGATCATGTTGGGCAGGATGTGCCGGGCCATGATCTGCAGACCGGAGCTGCCGTTCATCTTTGCCGCCAGAACAAAGGGTTCGTTTTTGAGAGCCATCGTGTGGGTCCTGGCAAGACGGGCGTATTGGGTCCATCCGCTGATCCCCAGCGCGATCATGGCGTTGAGCAGGCTCCCGCCCAGGACGCCCGCCACGGCAATGGCGAGGACCATCTGCGGGAATGCCAGGAAAATGTCCCCGATCCGCATGATGATCGTGTCAAGGAACCCTCCGTAATAGCCGCTGATGATGCCGAGCAGAGAGCCGACGACGAAGGTCACCAGCACGAGGGCAACGGCGGCAAAGATGGAGGTCCTGGCGCCGATCATGATCCGGGACAGGACGCAGCGGCCGTAACGGTCGGCACCCAGCGGGAATTCCTTGCAGGGCGCCGCGTTCATATAGGACGCGTTGGGCAGATTGGGGTCGTTGGGCGTGAGGTACGGAGCGACCAGAGCAAAGATGCAGAGGAGCGCCGCGATGCCCAGCATCAGGAGCATGCGTTTTTTCAGCTGGTCCCGGGTCAGCTGTTTGGTTTTCTTACGAAACGGATTCATAAACAGCCTCCCCTCTCATTCCAGTTCGACCCGGGGGTCGAGCCAGTGATGGGCAAGGTCCGTCAAGAGGTTGATGAGGACATAGACCAGTGCCATGATCAGGACGAAGCCCTGGATGACGGGATAGTCTCTTGCCGTGATGGAGTCCATCGCGAGTTTGCCTACTCCGGGCCAGTTGAAGATGGTCTCAACGACCACGGAGCCGCCCAGGAGTGTGCCAAATGAGATGCCGACGATGGTCAGGATGGAGGCCATGGAATTCCGCAGGACATTGCGGAACAGGACCCAGCCGGACTTCACGCCCCGGGCGGTCAGGCCGGTGACGTAGTCCTTCCCCAGTTCTTCGAGGACCTCTGCCCGGATCTGCCGCACGAAGCGGGATGCCATGGGCAGAGCCAGCGCCAGAGTCGGCAGGAACAGACCCTGGAAACTCCCGGAAGCGATGACCGGGAACAGGTCCAGCTGGATGCAGAAGAAATACATGAGGAGGATGGACAGCAGGAAGTTCGGCAACGAGTTCCCGATGAAAGACAGCAATCGGAACACATGGTCCCAGAAACTGCCCCGGTAGACCGCGGACAAAATGCCTGTGGGAATGGAGACGAGCAGCGCCACCAGCAGACTGGTCAGCGCCAGCTGCATGGTACGCTTGAAAGCCGGACCCAGTTTCCCGGAGACCGGCATGCTGTCTTTATAGGACGTGCCAAGGTCCCCGGTCAGCGCGTGGCCGAGCCAGGAACCGTATTGGACGAGAAACGGCCGGTTCAGGCCCATTTCCTCTCTCATGTTGTCGATCTGTTCCTGTGTCACCGCCACACCGCTGTTGGAGGACAACCGCTTTTGGGCGGGGTCCCCCGGGGCGATGTACAGCAGTAAAAACGTCAGGAACGTGATCCCGAGCAGGATCGGGACAAGCGACAAAAGCCGCTTTCCAACGTATTTTCCCATGGTTTATGCAGTGATGTCTGTGTTGGCCGAAATGGCATAGAAATCGAACGGGTTGGTGGAGGCGTAACCGGTGATGCCGGGCTGCAGGCAGGTGATCTTATTGAACAGTCCGACATAGCCGAACGCGTTGTCGTCGATCGCGATCTGGATGATCTGATTCGCCAGTTCCGCGCGCTTCGCGACATCGGTCTCATGCTCGAGCTGGTTGATGAGCGCTTCACAGGCGTCGTTCGAGAAACCGCCGCAGTCATAATATGCGCCTTCACGGAGCGTGGAGTCGATGAAGTAGTACGGGTCGCCGGACTTGTCCGCGATCATGCAGTAGAGCGCGAGATCGAAGTCGCCGGTCTTGATGTACGTGGCGTCCGGGTCTTCTTCGACCGTCAGCGTCGAATCGATGCCGATCGCCTTCAGCTGAGACTGGATGAGCGTCGCGAGGGTATCGAGCGAACGTGCCGCGTAGTAAGCGATGTTGATCTTGAGCGGCTGACCGTCTTTTTCATAAAAGCCGGAAGCACCCATGGTATAGCCGTCCTGCTCGATGAGCGCCTTCGCGGCGGCGGCATCGATCTTCTGGACACCGTTGACCTTTCCGTAAGCCGCCGCAGTATTGAACGGACCGACCGCCGGAGAGACCGTGCCCTTCAGGTAATCGGCGATCGCCTGTTTGTCGACGGTGCCGTTGATCGCTTTGCGAACGTTATCGGAAAGGCGGTTCTTATTGAGGATGTAGAACTGGAGACGGGTGCCGGGGATATCGGTCAGCGCGTACTTCGAGGGATCCTGTTTGAAGATCTCATAGGCGTCTGCCGTGACCGAGTCGTAGCCCTGGATCTCGCCGGACTGCATGGCCAGCAGCTTGGGCTCGTCTTCCTGCATATAGAAGAATTTGGCGCCGTCGAGTTTGACTTCGCCGCCCCAGTAGTTGGCATTCTTTTCGACAGTGACGTCCCCTTCGGGAACGAATTCCTTGATGACGAACGGACCGGTGCCGATGATCGCCTTGTCGAAGTCGGTGATGCTGTCAAGATCGAGGATGCCGAATTCCGGGCTCGCCAGATCGTTCGGCAGGATCGGATAGACTTCCGGGCAGAAGATGCTGAACGTCTTGTCGTCCACATACTTGTAGGTGTACTCTCCGAAATAGGAGAAACGCTCGTTGACGGAGGCCAGTCTCTGGATGTTCTTGATGACCATGGCAGCGGTCACAGGGTTGCCGTTCGAGAACTTGATGCCGTCTTTCAGCGTGATGACCCATTCGTTCCCGTTGGCCTCACACTTCTCGGCGAGGACCGGCTGGACCGACATGTCGTCACCCAGTTTGAACAGGCCTTCGGTGATGCCGTAAATGGACGTGTACCAGCCGTAGTACTCCTTATGCGTATCCAGGCTCGGATAGGCAAAGTTGGCCGCGAGGTTCAGGAACTTGGAGCCCGAAGCGTCGTCCTGTTTCGCGGTCTCCGTGCCGCTGCAGGCCGCAAAAGCCAGCAGCATGACGAAAGACAGGAGCGCGGCAAGGATCCGGTTAAGCGTTTTGTGTTTCATATGAATCTTCTCCCCTTTTGAGTTTTTTGGTTTTGGAGATATATAGAACAGCCATCGAAACGGCTGCCGTAAACCAGGTGATCGGGTAAACGACGACCAGCGCTTCCACCGTACCGAATGCATGCAGCAGGACATACATAAGCACGACGCGGAGCAGGCCGATGTTGAGCAGGACCGTCAGCATCACGGCGAACGAGTGCTCCAGAGAACGGAGGGAATCGCCGAATACCTGAAGGAATACATAGACGAAATAGAACGGGAACGTGATATGCAGGATGTTCGATCCGAAGGAGATGACGTCCGGGTCCTTCGAGAACAGACCGAACAGCTGCGGTGCCAGCGCGATGCAGAACAGGCTCATCACCACGGTGAACACGACACCGATCCGGTTGATGACACGGACCCCCTGCAGGACCCGGGCATTCTGCGCGGCGCCGGAATTCTGCCCCACGAACACCGCGGCGGCCTGACCGAAGGAGACGATCGGGTACCAGACCAGGAGTTCCACTTCGAAATAGACCGAGAAGGCCGCGATGGCAACGGCGCCGAGGCGATTGATCTCCGCGGAGATCAGCACGTTCGACAGCGTGATCAGCATGGCCTGAAACCCGGCCGGCGCACCGATGGAAAGGATCTTCCGCAGTTCTTCGTACATGGACGGCAGAGAATACCGTCCGACGACGAACTGTTTGCGCGGCAGCAGCAGGTACAGCATGACGGCGATTGCGACAAGGCTCTGCACGAGCAGCGTGGCAAGGGCGGCGCCCACCGCCTCCATGCGAAGGATGATCAGGAACACGACATCGAAGAGGACGTTCAACAGTCCGCCGGCGATCTGGAACAGCATCGGCCGGAACGAGTCTCCGATCCCGCGAAGCATCCCGAGACCCAGATTGTACAGGACCATGGCGGGCAGGCTCATGCAGTAGACCCGAAGGTAGGCGGTCGCCATCGGCAGGATGTGCTCCGGTGTGTGGACGAGCCGCAGATAGGTCGGACAGAACAGTACGCCGAACAGGGCGAACAGGACACTCAGAAACACCGCGAGGATCAGGGACGCGGTCGTCAGGCGTTTCATGCCTTCCCGGTCCCCTGCCCCGAAATAGCGGGCGACCAGAACGCTGACGCCCACCGTGATCCCGCCGAGCAGGCCGATCATCAGGGTGATCAGGTTTCCCCCGGCGCCCACCGCTGCCTGAGGGTCTGTCCCAAGAAAACGACCGACGATCAGGGTATCGGTCGTGTGGTACATCAGTTGGATGAGATAGGTCAGGAACACCGGGATACTGAAGGTGATGACACTCTTCCCGATCGGTCCCGACAACATATCGACCTGTTTCATTTGACCGCCTTCAAAAGGAACATCGGTGTGGAACGGCCGTTCATCTTCTCCGCTTCATTCCAGACCCGCTGCCAGATGTCTCTGTCGACCGAGACCTCGGAAAAGCCGATCTCTTCGAGCATCATCAGGTCGATCTCGGGTCGGCTGTACCGGCTGAGTACCAGCTCTCTGGAGATGGACTCGCAGACATCGCTTTCGTCGTATGAGTCGTAGCTGTCAGTCATGTTCGCCGCTTTGACGTTTTCCCGGTCCACCAGGAACTCCCGGTATTTCTCCTCATTGAAGAGATAGTTGTACCAGCCCGCATCGAAGTTCAGCAGCGTGCCGCCGGGTTTCAGGACCCGGTGCCAGGAGACATAGGCTTCGTCCGGATGTTCGAGGACCCAGGTGACGTTCCGGGTGACGATAAAGTCAAACGTGTCGTCCGGGAACGCGAGGTCCTGCGCATCCATCTGCAAAAACAGGATCTGATCCCGGAGGCCTGCCGCCTTCGCGTTGGCCGTCGCCTCTTCCAGCATAGCCTCCGTATAGTCGACCGCCACGACCTCATGTCCGAGACCTGCCAGCGCGATCGCAAAAAAGCCGGGTCCGGTGCCGATGTCGAGGATCCGCAGAGGCTCGTCTCCGATCCCGTTTTCTTTCAGGACCGGAAGCCAGCGGTCAAGACCGTCCGTTGCCAGCTCTTTATGGATGAGATCGGAGTAGCTTGGGGCCCTGCGGGTCCAGTACTGCTCGATCTCCTGCAGAAGGGCGCTTTTGGTTTTGGTGGGAGTCGTCATGGAACCAATCTCCAAATCTTTAAATATGTTAAAAATAGCTTAATATTCTATAAGTAACTGTACCAACGGGACCCCTCTCTCCACAAGCCCCCCGGGGGGATACATTTTTGGGAAAAACAAGCAAAAAACGCCCTGTGCCGCAACGGACACAGAGCGTTCTGTTTCATGGGGCGATCTACGCCTTTTTCTTTTTGACTTTGACCCTGACCGGTTTTTTCGGGACGACCGGGATGTAGGACTCTTCCGCGGTGACCGGTCCAAGCTTCACGACGCCGTTCTCGACCGGAGCCGGCTCCACTTCGAAGTCGTCAAAGATGGAGGCAGCCTCCGCGAGCGCGTCGGCAGTCTGTTCGGACACGCGCAGCTCCGGCACCGGTCCCTCCGGTACCTTGAAGTCGTCCACATCGATGTTGAGGACATCGACCTGCGCCTTGAGGTCTTCCATCTTCTCTTCGAGACGGGCCGTCTTGGCTTCCAGTGATTCGATGTAATCCAGCAGTCCCTGCCGGTCAAGTTTTGAGATATCCATTCTTACAGAGCCTTTGCCTCAATAAAGTCGAGGACATCCTGATAGACGACTTCACCGTCATCTTCGTTGTGGATCTCGTGGCGTTTGCCTTCATACAGCTTGCAGGAGACATCGGCGTGGTTCTTTGAATAGAGCTCGTAGACTTCTTTGACACCTGCGCCGTAGGAGCCGACGGGGTCCTCTTCACCGGCGATGAAGCAGATGGGAAGGTCGGCCGGAGCGGCGTCGATGACTTCCTGTTTCATCATGTAGTCGTTCATGGTGATGAGGTCGCGGAAGCCCTGGTTGGAGAACAGGAAACCGCAAAGCGGATCGTCGATGTAGACGTCGACGTTCTTCTCATTGACAGACAGCCAGTCGAACGCGGTGCGCTTGTCGGTCTTCTTGTTGTAGGACCCGAACGCAAGGTTGTTCATGATCTTGCCGGGGTTCTTCGGGCCGGTCTTGGAGAACAGAGCCGTTGCCAGCTTGGCAGCCCCGATGGCGGGGTTGGTGCCGGCGGTGCCGCAGATGACAGCAGCCTTCAGCTCCGCACCGTATTTGGCGAGGTAAAGTCTTGCGACGAAGGAGCCCATGGAGTGGCCGAAGAGAACGACCGGGAGACCGGGGTTCTGCTCTTTGGCGATCTTCGTGAGGCCGTAGACATCGTCGACAAAGACAGCGGCATTTTCGTTTTTGGTACCGAAATAACCGAGCGGGTATGTGTCATTGACCGAAAGGCCGTGACCGAGGTGATCGTTGCCATAGACAGCGATGCCGCGCTCTGCGAACCATCTGGCCATGCCGTCATAGCGGTCGATGTACTCCGCCATGCCGTGGACCAGCTGCAGGACCGCCTTGACGGGGCCTTCGGGCTTCCAGGAAATTGCGTGGATGTCGGCATCTCCGACGACGGACGGGAATGTGAATTCTTCTTTCAAAACTGGCATAACAACAACCTCCTATAGCGTTTGCCGTAGCAGTAAATACTGCACAATCCTAACAGAAATATTGTACCTGTTTTTGATATATCATGTCAACGTATACCGGCCGATTTGCTTTTCTCTTTTTAATGATATATAATCCTTCCGTCCGAAAGGAGGCGACAATATGTTACTTGTCATCGACGCCGGCAACACGAACATCACTATCGGAGCCTATCTGGGCGATGAACTGACGTTCACTTCCCGGCTCGCGACCGACCACCGTGCCACCAGAGACCGCATCGCCGTCGACCTTGACAGCATCTTCAAGCTGCATGGGATCGACCGGAGCAGTTTTTCCGGTGCCATCATCTCCTCTGTCGTTCCGGAGATCTCCAGAGCGCTGAAGGAAGCCGTCGAAAAGGTCACGGGACAGACCCCTGTCCTCGTCGGCCCCGGTGTGAAGACCGGCCTCAACATCCTGACCGACAACCCCGCGGAAGTCGGCGCGGACCTCGTTGCCGTCTCGGTCGCCGCAAAGAACAAGTACGCATTGCCCGCCATCATCGTGGACCTCGGCACAGCGACCAAGGTCATCGCGCTCGACAAGAACGGTGCCTTCCTCGGGTGTTCCATCGCCCCCGGCATCGAGATCTCGCTGAACGCGCTGTCCAGCGGCGCCTCCCAGCTCATCAACATCGGCATCCGGTTCCCGGACCATGCCATCGGCACCAACACGGCCGACAGTATGACCTCCGGCCTCATTTACGGAAGCATCGATATGCTGGACGGCATGTGCGACCGCTTTGCCGCAGAGATCAAAGACCCGGTACAGACGATCGTCGCGACCGGCGGACTCAGTTCCATCGCGGCAGGCTGCCGCAATGAAATGGTGATGGATCAGGACCTCATTCTCGAAGGCCTGAAGCTGATCTACCAGAAGAACCGCTGACCGCTGACCGTACATCGCCAACGCCGGCGTCCTTTCCCTCAAGCGCAGCATCCGCCCAGGCGGAGCTACAGTAAAGGAGAGTCAACTATGGGAAAAGAACGTATCAACAAGAACATCCTCTACATGAGTGAGCTCGGCATCCTCATTGCCATCCTTCTGCTCATGGCCTTTACCCCGGTC
>JAZOTY010000064.1:0-13456 GCA_045657845.1 Acutalibacteraceae bacterium
GTAGGTGACTTCCTCCCATTGCTTGCGGTACTGGTCGTCGGTCGGGATGATTGGAGTGACGAGTTTTTGCCTGGCGGGGGAAAGCGTTTCGTAGACCTCCTCGACGGTAGTGTTTGGAAAGTGGCTGGCGAGGAGTTTCCATG
Organism: Acutalibacteraceae bacterium; assembly: GCA_045657845.1. GTDB lineage: Bacteria > Bacillota > Clostridia > Oscillospirales > Acutalibacteraceae > RUG420. The sequence continues at coordinate 144 of JAZOTY010000064.1, forward strand.
CCTGGAGTTCGAGCTCGGCGGCGTGGAGTACTTTTTTGTCGTAGGATTTTTGGGCGAGGGCTTTTGCGATGTCGAGATGGGTGTTGTCGAGGTAGGTGCCTCCGGTACGGTCGCCGGGAGCCACGTGATAATACCTGTCTTTTCCATGTGCTGAAGCGATTCTTAACGAACCGATAGGAGCTTTATTAAGTCGTCGGCGTTTTTCTTCGATTAGTTTCACTAATGTTTGCTGTCGATGGGCTGAATGAAGATTTTTCACGGTTTTGTTCCTTTCACAACTTGTTGATTTGTTTGATAATCAACCACATTGCGCCTATTTGGCAAATGTGGTTGATTGTTTTTGAGGTAAATGAGGAGAATGGGACCGAATGTAATACACGGTCGTTAGATGAAATGAATGTGGATGATGTTTTTGTGAAGATTACAAACGCAAAGCATGATAATGTCAGACACAAAGTGCGATAGACGTTGATGTGGTTGATGTTTTTTGCAGGATCGAGGTTTCTAAGTTTGAAATTGTCATCCACAAGAGGTGATTTGGTTGAATGTGGATGAAAAAGCTGATGGTAGGGCTTATCTCTTGCGCAAAACCATCATCCACAAAGCATGACTATTGGAATTGTGTACTGTTTGGATATGTGTTGCTTTTGGGGAAGGGGAAGCCAAAGAGCGGGGGAGAAAGGCACCTTCCCCTTCCCCAAACCCCAACCCCTTCCGCCTTTCTCGCTGGCAGCGGAGAGCAGAGCGTGGTGACTGGCAGTGAAGAGCCGGGCGTGTTGGCTGGCAGCGGAGGAGAGTGTGGAGGGGTCATCTTTCCATATACCACAAAAGCGAGCGCTGTGCGGGTTTGCTCGAGGGAGCGGTCGATTTTGGGAGATGAACGGTCGTTATTGGTGAAAAAAAGGTCGGCGAGCGGAAAAAGAGGACGGATATGGGATGAAAACGGGAGCGGAGAAGCGGAGCGAGGAGGGGTGTGAAAGCGAGGCGAGGAAGGGGTGAAAGCGAGGCGAGGAAGGGGTGAAAGCGAGGCGAGGAGGAAAGGGTGAAAGCGAGGCGAGGAGGAAAGGGTGAAAGCGAGGCGAGGAGGCCGAGAGCGGAGCGTGGAGGAGGGGACTGGGTGGTCGGTCGTGCAGCTTTGGGTGAGGGCCGGCAGTGGGCTTCGCTCCCGCTGGGGCGAAATAGAATGTGTTGTGGTATACTGGGGGCAGGAAACTACCCCACAGAGGGGAAGAGTATGGATAGGAGGATAAGAGGATGGATAGGAGGATAAGAGTATGAACAGGAGGATAAGAGTATGGATAGGAGGATAAGAGTATGAATATCGGAAGTGCCATGAACCTGATGTCGCAGGGTAAGCAGGCCTGGGCGACGTTCAAGCAGAACCATCCGGAGTTCCCGAAGTTCCTGAACTACGTCAAGAACAAGGGCGTGCCGGAGGGGACCGTCATCTCGATCGACGTGAAGTACCCGGAGCCGGACGGGCAGAACGTTCACTCGGAGATCAAGGTGAAGCCGTCGGATGTGGGGCTGCTCCGCATGCTGGAAGGGTTGATGAAGTAGAGCGGACTTCGCTGCGTTAGGAAGTAATGCATTGGAAAAGTAAAACGCCAAAAAGAAAAGCCACTGACCTGCGTCGGTGGCTTTATTTATATGTTAACGGATTCTAGATACAGAAAATGAATTGTGTCCTATATAATATTTTTGTGGAGAGTGAAATAGGAAGGAGCTATTCATATGGTATACGTTTTCTATTTCAGCCCCACGGGCGGTACGCTGAAAACACTGAACAACATTGTGGAAGGCATGGGAGTGACGCCGGAGTATGTGGACCTCTCTGTGCCGGAGAACCGGGAGCGGGAGTACCACTTCCAAAAAGAGGACCTCGTGCTGTACGGCACTATCAGCGGCGGCATGCTTTTCGCGACCAGCAAGGAAAGCTTCGCGTGCTTCCACGGCAACGGCGCCGCGTTCGCGGGAGTCGCGGTCTTTGGCAACGGCTATTACGGCGTGGCTCTGCGGCAGCTCGAGCAGCGCGCCACGGCTCGGGGATTCCGGGTCGTCGGCGTGGCGGCGTTCATCGCCAAACATTCTCAGTCCAGGGGCGCCGGCATGGGCCGTCCGGACGCGAAAGACGCGGAAGACCAGAGAGCCTTCGGAAAAGCGATCATGGAGAAACGGAACGACACGCTCCGCACGCAGATCCCCGTCGGCTGGTCCACGTCGCTGCCGTTCAACGCACTCATCTTCACCCGTCAGTTCATGATGGGCTCGGACTACACCATGCCCTCCGTCATGAAATGGAAACGGGTCAAACGGAACTGCATCGGCTGCGGCACCTGCGAAGCCGGGTGTCCGGTGCGTGCCATCCATATGGTCGAGAAGGGCGATTCACGGAAACCCGAGTTCGACCTGAAGGCCTGCATCATCTGCCAGCGCTGCGTCAAAGACTGTCCGCAGCAGGCGATCGTCAACTGCAGCCCGTTCATGAACTCGACGCTGATGTACTTCGACTTCGCGTTCAGAGAGCGCAAAGACCCGACCGTCATCATGTAACAATGAAAGAAGCCGCTGGGCTTGCGCTCGGCGGCTTGTTTTGTGCCGGGGTCAGAGTACGCCAAGGATGGCGGCGACCTGCGAGATGAGCAGGGGGTTGCCGTTCGCGTCCTGGACGCCTCCCATCAGGGCGGGGACGCCTTTGACGGTGAAGAGCATGAAGGCGATGAGGATGACCATGAAGATGGCGTCTTTCAGAAGCTGTTTTTGATTGTCGTTCATAGGACCTCCGATAAGTGTTGGTTATCAAAATTTATATGCGTACAAATCTCGGCCATAGTATAGCACATTCTTTGACAAATGACAATTCTTAGATCATAAGAAGACATGGTATGATACGTGCAGATGCTGTATACTGAGATATGTGAATCGCCAAAGGAGGAGCAGAGGATGAAAGTCGTTTTGGTAGGGACCGGGAGCATCGGCGGGACCATCGCCGTGCTGCTGCAGGAGAAGGGGTACGACCTCGACGTCGTCGCCCACGGAGAAGAGAAGGCGAAGCTGTTCCGGGAGGAAGGCTTCCGCCTGACCGGCGTGTACGGGGAGCACTGTCAGAAGCTGCAGGCGTACCCGTCTGTGGAAGCACTGCCCGGGGTCTACGACCTGGCGCTCATCGCGTCCAAGTACCAGCAGATGCCGGACGTGGCGCGGGAGCTGCTGCCGCACCTGAAGGAAACGTCGCTGGTGGCGTCCCTGCAGAACGGTCTGTGCCTCGACATGCTCGCCGACGTGGTCGGGGAAGAGCGGACGGTCGGGGTCATGATCGGGTTCGGCGCCACGCAGCTCGAGCCGAACCTCGTGAACGTGACTGCCAGCGCGGAGCTGGTCATCGGGAAGCTCGACGGGACCGAACCGCCGGCGCTCAAACAGCTCTGCTCCATGCTGAACGACTGCCTCCCGACGAAGGTGACGACAGATATCAACGCGAAGCTCTTCTCGAAGCTCATCTTCAACTCGGTCATCAACGCGATGGCGTCGGTGACGGACGCGCCGGTCGGCAAGGCGCTGTCGACCCGGAAGGCGCAGCGCGTGACGCTGGGCATCATCCGGGAGGGCGTGGCCCTGGCAGACGCCATGGGCATTGAAGTGCCGCGGTTCAACATCATGCCGCCGTACCAGTTCTTCGCGGCGCGCAAGTCGCGGCTGACCCGCGCGCTCTGCGGGCAGGCGCTCCACCTGGCGCTCGCCGCCGCGTCCGGCAAGGTCCGGCCGTCGACACTCCAGTCGCTGGACAAGGGCCGGCCGACTGAGATCGACATCATGAACGGGTACATCTCGGCGAAGGGCAAAGAGTTCGGGGTCCCGACGCCGGTCAACGACAGTCTGACCGCCATCATCAAGGAGATCGAGTCCGGGAAGCGTCCGCTGTCGGAGAAAAACCTGCGTGATGTCGCAGAAAAGTAATGAATGGAGAGTTGATCATGAAGGAACATCTGACCCGGCCGATGCCGAAGGGGTATGCCGCTCTGTGGGGCGGCATCACTCTTGCCTACGTCATCTGGCTGGTTTTCTTCCTGCGGGACACCGTGCTCGTGAAGTATGAGACCGTGGCGGAACGGACCGTCGACGGCTACCTGTACGCCGACATCACCGGCATGACGGGACACCACTGGCTGTACCCGGTGTGGGTGGTCCTGTCCGCTCTGAGCATGCTTCTGTACATCGCGTACATCCGGAAGATCCTCTACGCGGAACGGCTCAGCGGCGGCGCCAAATGGTTTTGCCTGGTCACCGGAGTCTTCGCGTTCGTCTATGTCACGGCGTTCGCCTTCCTCGACGCGCCGAACCGGGCGGGAGAGGTCGCCACAGTATCTGACAAGATCCACTACGTGACCGCGAGCATGATCGGTCTGCAGTGGCCCTGGCTCTTCAAACTCTGGGGCATCCTGACCGGCACCGCGTTGTTCACGAACACCCTGTACGCGTTCCGCAAGTTCGGTTACAACAGCCGCGTCGCGGTCGTCCTGGGTTCCGTGGGGGCCGCGGCCATCTACCTGTCGCTGAACTGTCCGTCTCTCGGCGAGACGAAGGACTTCTCCGACCCGCGATGCGTTGCCCACTGGCTCGGAGCGCTCATCTTCGCGTTCCTCATCGCCGCGCCGGTCGTCATGTTCCTGTACCACATGGCGCACACCGAAAAGGGACTGTTCCGGCCGACGTTCTACGGGTTCGTCGGCATCCTGCTCCTGATGATCCTCCTGCTCGTCACGGTCGGCAAGAGCGCGCTGATCGAGAACCTTCCGATCGTCGCCGCCTACCTCATTCTGTTGGCGATGAACTTCACAAACCTTTACGAAACACCGTCGGGCTGAGCCCGGCGGTTTTTTTGTTTGCTAATGAGAAAGATCCCCACTTTTTTGTCAGCATGAGTATAATGAAAAGTGGTTATACACTCGTACAGTTTTGATAGAAGGAGGCTATGCATATGGATGCAAAATACGAACCGTTGTTTACCCCCTGGAAAGTGGGCAACGTTGAAATCAAGAACCGCGTGGTCATGCTGCCGATGGAAGGCACGAACATGATCAAGTGGGAGGCCGAGACCGGCTTCTCGGAGGGCATCCGGGAGTTTTACGCCGACCGGAAGGACAACAACATCGGCCTGTTCATCCCGGGACTCATCCCGATGGTCAGCATCGTCGGGGAACGGTGGGTGTACCGGCATCCCGAAGTGTTCGCTCCGGCGAAAGCCGTCGTGGACGACATCCACAAGAGCGGCGCGAAGGTATTCTTCCAGCTGAGCGCGGGCGCGGGCCGTTCCATGATCCTGCCCCCGGTCCTGAAGCCCTTCATCAACTATAAATGGCTCAGCGACCTGACCGACAAGATCGTCACCTCCAAGTGGTGGTGGTCCACGCCGGACCCGGGCGAACCCAGTGTCTGGTCCCCGGACGTCAAGATGTTCGAGTTCACCTCCGAGATGATCGCCCGCTTCGTCTACGCCTTCGGCCAGACGGCGCTGCGGTGCAAAGAGATCGGGGTCGACGGCGTCGAGATCCACGCCGTCCATGAGGGCTACCTCCTCGACCAGTTCGCCATGCCCTACACCAACCACAGAACGGACGCGTACGGCGGCTCTCTGGAAAACCGTCTGCGCTTCACCTGCGAGATCGTTCGCGAGATCAAGAAGGTCTGCGGCGAGGACTACCCCGTGTCCCTGCGGTACTCCGTCGTGTCCAAGACCAAGGGCTTCAACTCCGGCGCCGTCCCCGGCGAGGAGTATGTGGAAGTGGGCCGCGATATGGCCGAGTCCGAAAAGGCCGTCAAGATCCTCGAAGAGGCCGGTGTCGACCTGTTCAACTGCGACAACGGCACCTACGACGCCTGGTTCTGGGCCCATCCGCCGGTGTACGCGCCGCGGAACCTGAACCTCGAGTACGTCGAGCACATCAAGAAGTTCACGACGAAGCCCGTCGTCTGCGCCGGCCGCATGCAGCCCGAAGTGGCGGCAGAGTCCATCGCCGCCGGGCGGATCGACGCCATGGGTCTGGGACGTCAGCTCCTCTGCGACCCGGAATACATCACGAAACTCATCGAGGGCCGTCCCGAAGACGTGCGCCCCTGCATCTCCTGCCACGGGGCCTGCCTGCCCTTCAACGGCCGGAACAACACGGGCACGGACATCAACGTCCTCAACTATGAGATGGGCTGCTGCGTCCTGAACCCCTGGACGAAGCACGAGACCAAGTACTCGAAGGCTCCCGCCAAGACGAAGAAAAAGATCGCTGTCGTCGGCGGCGGTATCGGCGGCAAGGGAGGCGCCATCCAGGCGGCGCAGCGCGGCCACACCGTCGACCTCTACGAGAAGACCGACAAGCTGGGCGGCGTCTTCAACGCGGCAGCGGCTCCCTCCTTCAAGGAGCAGGACAAGGCGCTCCTCAAGTTTTACGCCCGTGAGCTCGAGAAGAGCAGCGCCACGGTCCACATGAACACGGAGATCACCGACGTGAACTCCCTGAACGCGGACCTGGTCGTGGTCGCGATCGGCGCCTCCGCCAAGACCCTTCCGGTCCCCGGCGCGGACAAAGCCGTCACCGCAACGGACTACCTCAACGGTGTCGTCGAGGCCGGCGACAAGGTCGTCATCATCGGCGGCGGCCTGACCGGCTGCGAGATCGCCTATGACCTGGCCCTCCAGGGCAAGCACCCGTCCGTCGTCGAGATGACCGACTTCCTGGTCGGCGCCCGGGGCATCAACATGGCGAACCAGACCATGCTCCGTGAGCTCCTTCGCTTCCACGAAGTGCCCGCGTACCTGAACTCCACGGTGGACTCCATCACCGACGAGGGCGTCGTCGTCAACACGCCCTCCGGGAAGAAGACCATCCCCGCCGACACGGTCATCATGTCCGTCGGCTACACGCCGGACAAGCGGTTCTCCACCGGTGAAAAAGGCACCGTGAGCAAGCTGCTCGAGAAGGTCCTGCCGAACAACGACAAAGTCCGCTTCGTCGGCGACTGCGACAGCGTCGGCAGCCTGAAGACCGTCATCAAACAGGCGTACGACCTGGTCCAGGAGATCTCCTACTAAGAGACGAAAACAATCCTGATACAACGAAACCCCACCGGAGATCCGGTGGGGTTTTTCTTTTTACAGGTCGCTGCTTATCTGTTACTGCAGGTAAGCCTTCTGGAGTTTCTTGATGTCTTTATTCGACAGCCCGACGGTCTTTTTCAGGTAGTTTTCCACGGAGCCGTAGTTGCGTTCGATCGTCTCATAAGACCGCTTGATCCACGAGCGCCGGACCCCGTCCGTATAAGAAAACTCTTTCGCGATGGCGTCGCTGCCGGTCAGCTCATAGATCCGGTCATAAGTATCCTGACGTTCGTCCGCCGTGTACTCATTCGTCAGCGCGAAGTCCTCAATGATGGTCTTCCGGTCGACGCCGAGGACCTCCAGGAGGAGCATCGCCATGTTGCCGGTCCGGTCTTTGCCGGCGGAGCAGTGAAACAGCACGGTGTCGCCGTTCGCCTCGAGGAGCTCATCGAAGAAGCCCCGCACCATGGCAAGACCGGCGGCGGAGGTGTAGATGCTCATGTATCCGCCCTCAAAGTAGACGTCTAAAAAACTCAACTCGAGGTCGAGGGCGAGCAGTTCTTTCGCGTGGTCGATCGCCAGTTCCAGTCCTGCGGTGGACCGCAGATAGGTGTCGACCATGGACAGAGAATACGGATGCCGCACGTACTTGACGCCGGGGATCTTCACGTCTTCTCCGTAGCGCGAAAGGTCCGAATCGGAACGCAGATCGATGACCGTTTTCAGCTTGTACTTGTTTACCAGTCTCTTCCGGTCCGCGGCCGACAGTTTCGTCAGTGCTCCGCTGCGCAGCAGCTTGCCGAACCGGACCGTTCTGCCGTCCTTTGTCTTGTAACCGCCGAGCTCCCGCGCGTTGCTTACGCTGGTCAGCCCGATGCTGTGATTGTAGTAGGCATGCGCCTGTGCCTTTGCTTCCGCGCTGCTCACGGCAAAGACCGGAGTCAGGCACAGAATGGCCATGGTCAGGGCCAAAAACAGGGCAAGGCAGAGAGAAGTTACCTTTTTCATGGGGAGGTTCCTTTCTGTTTCCAGGATGCCTTTACTTTACCACGTGCAGGCGGTTCCAACATGCATTTTGGGGAAACTCGTTCATCTGTTTTTTCTTTGCAAAGTTTACCCGACAGACTCAAACAGGCCGAGGGTCTCGCAGGCGCGGTAGACGCCGTCGTCCTCGACGTCGGCCGTGATGTAGTCCGCCTTCGCCTTGAGTTCCGGGCAGGCATTGCCCATCGCCACACAGGTCCATTCGTCGATGAACATGCTGAGGTCGTTGAGCGCATCGCCGAACACGATGACATCTTCGTACGGCGCGCCGAGGTGGTCCATCATACGTTTGATGCCCCGCGCCTTGTCGGTCGGCTCCACGAACAGGTAGTCGTCGTGGAAGCGCGCCCAGGGGAGGGCCTTCAGGGTCTCGAGCTTCTGCTCGTCCGGCTCATAGCAGGCGACGTTCACCTTGTAGATGCCGTCATAGTTCTCGGGCGATGCACCGGGCTCGATGAGGGTCTCCATGTAGTCGTCCGCGGTGAAGTCGAGGAAGCGGGAGTCCGGGCAGACGCGGCGGGGCGAGTCGTCCACGACGAGGCCCCAGGGGAAGTCCTTTTCATCGCACTCCGCGATGAGCTGCTCCACGAGGTCTTTCGGCAGCGGCTCGATGCCGACGAGTTCGCCGTCGAGGGTGATGCCGTTCCCGCCGTCGCTCACCATGTTCCGGATCTCGAACGCGTCCATGAACGCGACTGCCATGCCGTGGCTCCGCCCGGTGGCGATGCACAGGAAGTGGCCCGCCTCCCGCAGTTTGCGGAGAGCAAGCAGCGCGCTTTCCGGCACATAGGTGTGCTCGTAGCCGCCGGCGGCCAGCGTGCCGTCGATGTCGAAAAACAGGTACTTTTTGTCCATGTGGGTTCTCCTTCGGACCGGTAGTTTTCGACAGTATAGCAGAACGGCCCGGAAAAGGAAAGACGAACGGCAAAAACACCGGGAATTGATAAGAAGAACTTTCCTTGAAGTTGACATATGTTAACCTTTATACTGAAGTTAGAAGGGAGGTGGTCTCCATGAGCGACGAAGCGAAGAAGACCGTCAAAGCGGTCAAAGCCGTCAAGGCGGTCAAGGCTGTCAATTCGGTCAAAACGGACGACGCGGTCAAAGCCGTCAAGGCGGTCAAAGTGAAGAAGGTCACAGTGAAACTCGCCGAGCCGAAAGGCCCGAAAGAACTGGACCCGGCGCTCTTTGTGGCGTCTGTGCCGGATGAACCGGTACGAGATGTGCCGTTGTCCGTGCCCAAAGCGGAGACCGCGCTGGCTGCAGCGGAATCGACCGAACCTCCCAAAGCAACACGTCCCTTCTGGCAGCAGCTGTGGTTCTGGCTCCTCGTCATCGCGTTTGCGCTGTCGGTGTACACCATCGCGACGAAGATCCTTCCCGCCCAGCGTGGAGACGATCCGCCGTCTGCCTCCGTCACCACCGTCACGACTCAGAATGGTCCGGTGGAACTGACCGCCTCCAATGAGGTGAATGCCGGAGACCCGAATGCCCCCGCAGCGCAGGGTGACAACGGCGCGCAGAACAATGCCGCGCAGAGCGGCAACGGAGCGCAGGGCAATGCCGCACAGGACGGCAACGGTGCCCAGAGCAACGCCTCGCAGGGCGGCAACGAACCTTCGTGGAGCCCTGTACCAAACAGCGGCTCTCAGGGCGGTGCCTCGCAGGGCGGCTCCCAGGGGAGTGCAACACCGCAGGGCGGCAGCAAATCCCAGGACAATGACCGAAGCCTCCTGTATGTCACCGTCACGATGCCCAAGACGTTCTTTGCGGGACAGTCGAGATCGGAGATCGAGGCCGGCGCGAGAGAAGCCGGATACACGAAAGTGGTCGTTCACGACGACGGATCCGTCACCTTCACGATGACGAAACTCAAACAGCTTCAGGTCAAGCGCCAGTTCAAGCGGCAGATCAACACCACGGTCCACCAGATGACCTCCGGCGGCGAAGGCATGCCGAAGTCTTACAAGTCGATCAGTTATGACTCCGACCTCACGAAGTTCGACGTCCGGGTCGACCGCGCCGCCTTTGAGAGGGACCCGACGGAACCCATGTACGCTCTTGCTCTGTACCTGCTCGGCGGATATTACCAGATGTTCGACGGCAAGTCAGAGTCCCAGGTGGATGTCGCGATCAACTTCATCGACGACAGCAACGGCCAGGTCTTCCGGACCGGCTCGTATCAGCAGGCGATGCAGGAACTGGGTTCCAACGTCTTCTAAACCCTATAAAAATGAGCCGTCGGGCGTTTGCCCGGCGGCCATTGTTTTTGTAAATACGAATGTTATTTTCGTAAAAAAATAGTATAATAGGGGACAAGCGAGGTGTCCCTTATGTTACGAAAGAACCTTTCGCGCCAACTGCTGGCGCTTTTCTTATCTCTTGTGATCGCATGCGGAACGTTCGTCACGGCCTTTGCCGAGGACGAAGAGACCGCGACCACGAGCACGACCGTCGTGTCCGAAGAGAAGTCTGAGAAGGACTCCGGCGAAGAGGACAAGTCCACGACGAAAAAGGATTCGGACAAAGATGAGGACAAGTCCACTACGAAGAAGGACTCGGAGTCAGAGGACGACGACAAGTCCACAACGAAGAAAGACTCGGACGAGGACGAGCCCACAACTTCGAAAGAAGACGAAAGCACGACCGAACCGACGACCGAAGAACCCACGACCGAAAAGCCGAAAGAGCCGGACTTCGCGCCGGACTACACCGGCATCGCGCAGACCACCTATGAAGGCGTCGAGGGATGGTGGCGTGTCGTGAACGGCAAGATCCAGCCGAAGGCCACGGGCGTCTACCAGAACGAATACGGCTGGTGGTATGTAAAGAACGGCCTCGTCGACTTCGACTTCTTCGGAGTCGAGCAGAACCAGTACGGCTGGTGGCGCATCGAGACCGGCAAGGTCAACTTCAATGCCCAGAGCATCTACCAGAACCGGTACGGCTGGTGGAAGACAAAAGACGGAAAAGTCGACTTCTCCTACACCGGCGTTGCCCAGAACCAGTATGGCTGGTGGCGGGTCAAGACGGGCAAGGTGGATTTCAACGCCCACGGCGCCTACCGCAACCAGTACGGCACCTGGTACGTGAAGAACGGCAAAGTCGACTTCGGCAAGACCGGCACGGTCGTCGTCGGGAAGACCTCTTACACGGTCCGCGAGGGCAAGGTCTCCGGCGCCAGCGTCAAGGTCCCGCTCGTGAACCAGCTGCCGAACTACCCGACCGGCTGTGAGGCGGCCTCGGCCACCATGGTCCTCAAGTACTGGGGCTACGACATCAATCTCGCGAAGATGGTCAACACCATCCCGCGAGAGAACCTGCGGACCATCGACGGCAGGAAGTACGGGCCGCGGATCACCGAGAAGTTCGTCGGCGACCCCCGCAGCACCTACACTTCCAAGAACCCGGGCTACGGAGCGTTCGCTCCGGTGGTCACCAGGGCGATGAACAACGTCATCTCGAACCAGCACGGGAAGCACAAAGCGTACAACAAGACCGGCACCAACTTCACCGACCTCCTCGACTACCTGAACGAGGGCAAGCCCGTCATCGTGTGGTCGACGTACAACCTGAAGACGCCGAGTACGGTGAACGCGTGGTACATCGCCACGAGCACCGGGTCGGAATACTTCTCGTACCCCCGCGGCACCCACGTCTGTGTGCTCGTCGGGTATGACGGCAAGAACATCTACCTCGCGGACCCCTACGGCGCCAAGACCAAGACCTTCAGCCGCTCCGCATTCAACGACAAATACAAGCTCCTCGGCCGCCAGGCTGTCGTGGTGATGTGACCCCGCATTTTTGACAGGACTACGCCAAATGAGTAGAATAGGGGCGTAACGAATGCAGTAGTGACCGGGAGGTACATACGCATGAGCGAAGAAAACAAAGAGGGCAAGGTCCTCATCGAAGAAACCGATTACGGCCGGCACCGCCGGGAGAACCCGGAGCCGGAACCGAAGAAGACAAAACGCGTCTCGGGATGGCTGATCGCCACCGCGGCGGTCGTCATCGTGGGCATCATCGCCGGACTGGTCGTGTACGCTGTCCAGCAGAAGCAGAAGAACGAAGAGTATGAACGGATGCTCTCGGTGACCACGGACAAGGTCACTCTGAAGACGACGACGGAAGAGGACTTCGAGATCGAAGACTCGGACGACATCGTCATCGCGGGGGACGACGCCATCGGCGGAGACCTCCAGGAAGAGACGGAGACGACCGCGCGTCCGACCACGAAGGCCGATGACGACGACGCGGACGACGAAGATGACACAACGAAAAAGACGACCCGCCGCCGGACCACCCAGTGGGACGCGCAGCAAGCCGTCGAAGACTTCTGGAATGAAGTCACGAGGTGGGCGCCGTAAATCGCCGACACAATACCTGATAAAACGAGCCGCCGGGCATGATGTCCGGCGGTTTTGTTATGGCGTTTTGTCCGGTATAAAAATATTTTTGTCAAAAATACTTGACAAGAAGTTGAGGATGGTGTACATTGTGGTTGGAAAGAACGAAAGGAGAGATTCTTATGACAACCACTTCGATCATTATGACCATCATTTGTCTCGCCCTCATCGCTTTTTGCTGCTGGGCCATCTTCAAACGTGCAAACAACGACCACAAAGCCAAGACCCAGTACGATGAACGGCAGAACGTCATCCGCGGCCGGGGTTACATGTTCGGCTTCTGGACCGTCCTCGTGTTCCTGGGCATCCTGTTCATTATGGAAACGTTCGGCATCACCCTGCCCGTCGCGCCCTTCTCGCTCGGGTTCATCGGTGCCATCTTGGGCGCCACCGTCATGTCGGTCTACACCGTTTGGAAGGGTGCCTACTGGGGCCTGAACAACAACCGGAAACAGTACATTATCATCTTCGCGTTCCTCCTTCTCTTCAACCTCATCCCGATCATCGGGACCTGGAAGACGGAAGGGCTCCTGAATGTCATTCAGGGCACAAGCCTCGTAAACATCGGGGTAGAGGTTATGCTCCTCGCCCTGGGCGCGGCACTCCTGCTCCGGCAGCTGAAGGACAAGAATGAAGAAGCGGAGGGCTGACCATGAAGAACCTGCGACTCAAGTCGGCCCGGGCGGCCAAAGACCTGTCCCAGGCAGACCTCGCCGCTCTGTGCGGCGTGTCCCGACAGACCATCAACGCTATCGAGAAGGGGGACTACA
>JAZOTY010000065.1:0-5837 GCA_045657845.1 Acutalibacteraceae bacterium
CCGGGAAAAGACCGCCGACGGCCTGCAGGTCTACCCCACCGGGAACACCTACCTCATCTATCTCATCTGAGGCGATCTTTCTTCCTGTCCGAGACGAACACTCCTCTCATCAAAGGCGAGCTTTCCTCTCATTTGAGACAATTGCCGGTTCCGATCGACCATTCATCAAAGCATAACGCTCTGACCATCCGGTCAGAGCTTTTTTATATCCTCCGGGTGCGGGTGCCACAGCGCTTCGGGAAGTAAAGGGCGCACCTGTGCGCCGCGTCCGCGCGGCAGAGCCCTGTGACTTCCCTTCCGCCCTGCGGCATGGGGCAACCAACAGGCCAAAGGACAAGTATGTCCTTCGGCCTGCCAGGAGAAGTGTTCAGCCGGTGCGAGGAGGCGCCGCAGGTTCTGGACCAAGGGGCTCTTTTGCCCCGACTCCATGAACCTCCGACGAAGCTCCGGCGTCAAAAACTACATGTTTAGAGGAATAGCCTTGTTTGTGTAGTATTTTATGTACTGTGGCGGGATAAAACACCACAATAATTCAGGAACCGCTACAAAGCTGTAGCTTTTTGCGGCAAATAGAAGCCTAGAAAACCACAGCTTTTATAGAATTCTCGAAAAAGCGTAGTTTTTAGGTGCATTGTTACCTGCCAAAAACTACGCTAATGAAACGGTCTTCTCAAGTATGTGGTTTTATCACAACCATTTCCCTTCAAAAAACTACAGAAAGAACCACCTCGAGCACTTTGTGTGGTTTCCACTAACCGGATGGTTCAAAAAACAACCACACAATCAGAGCAACTCATCGGTTTGTGTAGTGTTGGAACTACAAAGACGAAATGACGAAGCAACTTGGCGAGCAAAATGCGCCTGCCATCATTTGGCAGGCGCATATCTGCTTTTATGTTGGATTTATTCCGGGTCCAGCTGTCCTTCCAGCGTCTCGTTGATCTTCTGCGTGAGGCGCAGGTACTCGGTCAGCTCGTCATCGGTGAGCGCGGCATACCGGGCCTCGATGTCCTTCACGGCCTTCGCGTGGTGCGCCTGTTCGGCCTCTTCCCCGGCCGGGGTCAGGTCGACGAGGATGGCCCGTCCGTCCGACGGGTCCTTCGTCCGGACGATGAGCCCGTTCTCCTCCATCTTGGCCAGCATCTCACCAAGGGACTGGGGACGCACGTGGAGTTTATCGGCAAAGTCCTTCTGATTGATGGACGGGTTCTGTTTCAGGATGTGCAGGAGGTGTTCCTGCCGTGCCGGCGGACGGTGGCCGGGGCCTCCGTGGTGCGGCGGCCGGCCTCCGTGGTGCTTCCGGCGCACGAGACCGTGCTGCCGGTGCTGTTCCTCCCAGACGGCTCTCACAAGTTCTTCTCTGGTCATGTCCGTTCACCTCTTAATAGTAGGACTCGAAGTCTCCGTCTTCCTGCCAGCGGCCCTGACTGTGGCGCCAGGCGAGGGCGGAGACCTCCGCGTCGGTCAGGTCGTCCCGGGTCCGGAAGGCGCGTCGGCGCGGGTCGGTGTCCGTCTCGTCCTCCGCGGCTTTGAACTGGGTCTCGTAGAAGGTCTTGTAGTCCTCACTGGACGCGAGCAGCTCTGCGTGCTTGCCGGACGCGACGATGTGGCCGTCCCGCAGAACGAGGATGCGGTCGGAGTCCAGGATGGTGGACAGGCGGTGCGCCACGACCAGCGACGTCTTTTCTTTCAGGAGCGGCGCCAGGGCTTCCTGGATGTGGCTCTCCGAGACCGAGTCGAGGGACGCGGTGGCTTCGTCGAGCAGGATGACTTCGGGGTCTTTCAGGATGACGCGCGCCAGGGACAGCCGCTGCTTCTCGCCGCCGGAGAGGCGGACGCCGCGGTTGCCGACGACCGTGTCGAGCCCGTCTTTCAGTTCTTCGATGAACTCCGCGATCCCGGCCCGGCGGCAGGCGTCCATGAGTTCGTCATCCGTGGCGTCCGGTTTCGCGTACTGCAGGTTCGCCCGGATGGTGTCGTTGAACAGGAACGTGTCCTGCGTCACGAAGCCGATGTGGCTTCGGAGCTCCTGGAGCGGCCAGTCGCGAACGTCTTTTCCGTCGATGCGGATGGCGCCGCCGAGGACGTCGTAGAGCCGCGGCACCAGAGAGATCATCGTGGACTTGCCCGCTCCGGAAGAGCCGACCAGCGCGTAGGTCTCGCCGGGCTCGACGTGGAAGCTGACGCCCTGCAGGATCTCGGGGCCGTCCTCTTTGTAGGCGAAGTGGACGTCGTCGTATTCGATCTCGCCGCGGATGGGCTCCGGAGCGGTCGCCCCCGCCTTGTCCACGATGCTCGGGACCATGTCGAGGGTGCTGAAGATGCGCTCGAACAGGGCCAGTGACCGGGTGAAGTCGACGCCGACGTTCATGAGTTCGTTCACGGGGCGATAGATGCGTCCGAGGATGGAGATGGCCGCGGTGATCTCACCGACCGTGACCTGCGGGCCGCCCTCCATGCGGAGCATCAGGATGCCGCCGACGAGGTACAGGAGCAGCGGGCCGAAGTTCGTGAAGATGTTGATGAACATGAAGAACGAACGGCCGGCCAGCATCTCCCGGATGTTCAGGGAGTAGAGGTCGGAGCTGACCCCTTTGAACCGGTCAGCTTCCCGCTTCTGTTTGCCGAAGAGCCAGACGAGCAGGATGCCGCTCTCGGACAGGGTCTCTCCGAGGATGGAGTTGGCCTCATCGTACTTCTCCTGGCTTTCGCGCGCGATGATCCACCGGCGTTTTCCAGTGACCCGGGCGGGCAGGATGAAGAACGGGACGATCGCCATGCCGGTCAGGGCGAGGACCCAGTTGCACTGGAACAGCGCCACGATGGACACGATGATGGTGCCGACGTTCTTGATGGAATTTGTCATGGTCGTGGAGACCGCGCTCTGCACGCCGTTGACGTCCCCGGTCATGCGGGTGACGATCTCGCCCTGTTTGCTCTCCACGAAGTACTGGTAGGGCTGCTTCTGGAAGTGGGTGTACATCTGCGTCTTCATGTCGTAGATGATGCCCTGGGCGATCGACGTGTTGAGCCAGGTCTCGAGGAGCCCGAGAGCGTTCGAGACCACCGTCACCAGGAAGGATGCGATGATCAGTTCCACCAGCACCCGGAAGTTCCCGGCGAGGAGACCGTCGTCGACCATCTTTCCGGTCAACAGGGACGGCACGACTCCGAGCGCCGCGGACACCAGGACCACGACGATCACGATCGCGAATTTCACTTTGTATGGTTTGAGGTAGCTCAGGATCCGCAGGCCGAGTTCCTTCGTGAACTTCGGCGCCGCTGCTTTCTCTTCTGCCGTGAGACCTCTGTACGGTCCATGGGGAGGAGGCATAGACATCGCTCCTTTCGAAAATAAACAGGTACCTTTCTATCTACGGTCCCATCATAAGCCCGAAAGCTTAAAATTACAATAAAGATTCATAGTTGTGAATCTGCGCCTTTAATAGTAGAATAAAAGAGCAAGAGGGCATACATCGCCCCGAGAAAAGAGAATACGGTGTTATCAATGGACAAATTGTTTTCAATCATTGATTCGCTGAGCGCCGGCGCGCGGCTGACGGAAGAGCAGTTCGAGTACCTGGTGTCTCACCGGTCCGATGAGGGTGCAAGGCTGCTGCAGGAACGTGCGGCGGCAGTCCGGGACGAGATCTACGGAAGAGATATCTTCGTACGGGGGTTAATCGAGTTTTCCAACGTATGCAGAAACGACTGCTACTATTGCGGCATCCGTAAGTCGAATCCCAACCTTCAACGATACAGACTGAGTGAAGCCCAGATCATGTACTGCGTCCGCAGTGGCTATGACCTGGGCTTTCGTACGTTCGTTTTGCAGAGCGGCGAAGACGGGCATTTCACGGACGAGGTGCTCTGCGGCATCATAAGACAGATCAAAACCGAATACCCCGACTGCGCCGTAACCCTGTCGCTCGGCGAGCGGTCTTACGAGAGTTACGCGGCCCTGAAGGAAGCCGGTGCGGACCGGTACCTCCTGCGGCACGAGACCGCCACGAAGGAGCACTACGAGAAACTCCACCCGGCGGACATGAGCTTCGAGGACCGGATGCAGTGTCTGCGCGATCTACGGGAACTGGGCTACGCCGTCGGCGCCGGCTTCATGGTCGGCGCGCCGTACCAGACGCCCGCGGACCTCGCGAGAGACTTCGTCTTCCTGCAGGAGTTCCGCCCGGACATGGTCGGCATCGGGCCGTTCATCCCCCACCACGACACGCCGTTCAGGGACATGCCGGCGGGGACGCTCGAGGACACGCTTTACTACCTCAGCATCATAAGGCTCATGCTCCCCGACGTACTGCTCCCGGCGACGACCGCGCTCGGGACCATCCACCCGCTCGGGCGGGAGATGGGCTTCGACCACGGCGCGAACGTCATCATGCCGAATCTGTCGCCGGTCACGGTGCGCAAACAGTACCAGTTGTACGACGGCAAGATCTGCGTCAATGACGACGCCACGAAATGCAACGCCTGCCTCGACCTGCGGCTCGAGAAGTTCGGATACCGGACCGTCGTGGACCGGGGCGACCCAAAACATAGACAAGGAGGTGACGGCCGTGGCTGACACACTGAGAAATACCAACACCCTGAATGACGTCCCCTCCGGGGAGCGCGTCCACATCGGGTTCTTCGGCATCCGCAACGCCGGGAAATCCAGTGTCGTGAACGCCGTCACCAACCAGCAGCTGGCCCTCGTCTCCGAGGTCCGCGGCACCACCACGGACCCGGTCTTAAAGGCGATGGAGCTCCTGCCCATCGGACCGGTGGTCATCATCGACACGCCGGGCATCGACGACGAGGGAGAACTCGGCGCCATGCGCGTCGAACGGACCCGGCAGGCCCTGCGGCAGACGGATGTCGCGGTCCTCGTCGCGGACTCCACGGTCGGGCTTCAGGAAGCCGACCGGGAACTCCTCGACCTCTTCGCCGAAAAGAAGACGCCGTGCGTGGTCGCGTTCAACAAGACCGACCTCCTGCCCGGCGGCCCCGCCTCCTACCCCACCGACCTTCTGCCGAAGGGCACCACGGTCCTGCCGGTCTCCGCGAAGACCGGGGACGGCATCGAGGCGCTGAAAGAGCTTCTCGGGAAACTCGCCGGCACGAAGCAGGAGAGATTCATCCTGAAAGACCTCGTCGAGCCCGGCGACACCGTCGTGCTCGTCATCCCGATCGACGCGTCCGCGCCGAAGGGCCGGATCATCCTGCCCCAGCAGCAGGTGCTCCGCGAGCTTCTGGACCTCCACTGCAACGCGCTCTGCGTGCAGGCGTCCGACCTGAAGCCCCTGCTCGACCGGCTCCTGCAGAACGACGCGACGAAGCCGAAGCTGGTGGTCACCGACTCCCAGGCGTTCAAGAGCGTCATGAAAGACACCCCGGCGGACATCCCCGTCACGTCCTTCTCCATCCTCTTCGCCCGTTACAAAGGCGACCTCGAACAGCAGGTCCTCGGCGCGGCCGCCATCCGCTCACTGCGGCCCGGCGACCGGGTCCTCATCTCGGAGGGCTGCACGCACCACCGGCAGTGTCAGGACATCGGGACCGTCAAACTCCCCGGCTGGCACGAGAACTACCCAGGCTTCCCGCCGCAGGTGGACTTCACCCAGGGCGGCCAGTTCCCGGAGGACCTCTCCCCCTACCGGCTCATCATCCACTGCGGCGGCTGCATGCTGAACGAGACGGAGATGAAGGGCCGGCTGCGGATCGCCAAAGATGCCGGAGTCCCCATGACCAACTACGGCGTCGCCATCGCCGCATTCAACGGAACACTCGCGCGGGCACTTGGACCGTTCCCCGCTTACCAGCAACTGTTAGAAAGTGAGTAA
>JAZOTY010000066.1:0-6524 GCA_045657845.1 Acutalibacteraceae bacterium
TCGCCTTCTTTCAGCATGAGGTTGCCGTTCGGGACCATGGAGCGGTTCTTTCTGCGGACCAGGACGATGAACGTCTGACGGGAGATGTCGAGGTCGCGGATGTACTGACCATTCCAGGGGTGTTTGCGTTTGAGGATGATCTCTTTGAGGTCGAGGTCCCACTCTTTGTCGTGGGCACTTTCGGCGCCGAGGACCAGAGTGTCCTTTTCCTCGAGGACGACGTTGCCACGCGGGACGATCGTCGAGTTGCCGCGCTGGATGACCGCGACGACCACGTTCGTCGGAAGGTTCAGATCCATGATCTTCGTGCCGACCCAGTCATCGTTGTAGTTGAGCTGGACCTTGATGAAATGGAAGTCCACTTCGCCGGTCTGCTCGTCCATCTCCTTGAAGCGCTGGTATTGTTCAACGAATCCCGCGGAAATGATACCGGTGGGGATGGCGACCATGCCGACGCCGAGGAAGGTGATGATCATACCGATGATCTTACCGGCAACGGTGATGGGATATACATCGCCGTAGCCGACCGTGAGCAGCGCGGACGACGCCCACCAGATGCCGGACAGCGCGTTGCTGAACACTTCCGGCTGCGCCTCGTGTTCGACGCTGTACATCATCAGGCTCGCTGAAACCATCAGTACAAGGAGGATGAAGATGGAAGACAGAAGTTGCTGTTTCCGGCTCTTCAGAACGGCCGTGATGGTCCCGAGGGAGTCATAGTATGCGTTGATCCGGAACAGGCGGAACAGTCGCATGACCCGGAACAGACGGAACACGGTGCCGCCCTGGGGGAAGAACCACGGAAGGTAATAGGGCAGAAAGGACACGAGGTCGATGATGCCCCAGAAGGAAAAGACATATTTCGCGACAGCCTTGGGGCTCCGTTCCTGCGGGAACAGCAGCGGCGCCGTCCAGAGGCGCAGGACATAGTCGATGGCAAAGAACGCGACCGTGACCGCTTCGACCCAGTGCAGGACCGTTGCGTAGTGCAGCTCACAGTAGTCAAAGGTGAACATGATGCTCCCGATGACGTTCAGGATGATGAGGACGAAACTCAGGATGTCGTAGCCGCGGGTGATGCCGGTCTCATTGTACCCGACCTCCACCATTTTGTACACGAGCGTGCGAAGGTCTGAGAACCGGCGTTCATCGGACCGGGCCTGTCGCTCGTCCCGACGTTCCCGGGCAGCTTCTTTCCAATCTTCCCGGCGCTGTTCCAGACTTGTCGCCCGGTCCTCTTTTCTCATCTGGCGTTCTGCCAGCCGGGCAAGACGGCTCTGCGGTTTTTTCGTTGGCGATGTATCGTGGTCTGCCGTCTCCATCGCGACGAATTCCTCCGGCGCCTCCTGCGCTTCCGCAAAAGGCTCCGGCGTCTCTGCCGTGACGGCTTTCTTTTTCTGGATGTCTTCCAGGAACTGGCAGTCTTCGTCGAACTCGGGTCCGGCTGCCGTCTCCGGTTCCGGAGAACTCTCGTTCAGAGGCAGTTTTTGTTCTTCGTTCATAGTGTGCTGGTTCCCCTTTATTTCTTCGAACCCGGCAGAAGGTTGCCGAGCGCGGCCGGAAGGTCCGTGGGACGGAAGAAGTTGACGGCCATCTGGCGTCGGTACTCCAGCGTCGGGCGGAAGGCCTTCCTCGACTGTTTCAGGACGTCTTCCGGGATGCCGTCGGTCATCGAGTTGTAGAACGACAACGCGTCCTGACGGCGGCGGGCGCCCTTCGGGTCCCACCAGCGCTCCGGAGTGCACTGGCAGCCCCGTTTGCGGGTCTTGTACATGACGGGACGGAGCCTCGTCAGGAATTCCTCATAGTCTTTGCCGGGGCCGGCCCAGCCGACTTCGGCAACGGCGTACAGCCTGGGGAACAGGGTCTGTTCCAGAGAGCCGTTGTCCTTGATGCGCTCGGTCATGACGACCGCGACGATCCCCTGCAGGTTCGGGTCGTCCTGGCAGACGAATTTCCCGATATGGGGCTCGATCTCATAGACGCGTTTGAGCGGGATCATGCTGTGCGGATAGTCGAGGTGGAGCTCAAAGCTGTCGGAGTAGACATACCGGTTTCCGTCGTCCGCGTAGTCCAGCATGGAGTCTGCGTAATTCAGGGTCCGGAACTGGACCACTCCGCTCGTCGGCGCGTTGACCGCTTCGAGTCCGTCGTTATAGAAGACGGCGGTCTTGTCATATTTCTTCAGAAGCTCCGCCACTCTCGAGAGGAAGTAGCCGGACAGCTCGTCCGTCCCGGCCAGTTCTTCCTTTTCCATCTTGGTCTTGCAGACCGGGCAGGTCTCCCAGTCTGTCGTCACGGCGACGCCACCGCCCACATGGAAGTACTCTGACGGGAACAGGGTCGTGATCTCCTCGAGCAGGCGGTCGATGAAGTCGTACGTGCCTTCATAACCGGCACAGAGGATGGGCGCATACAGACCGCCGGCATCCGGCAGTTCCACTTTGTCGTTGTAGCAGCTGTACTGCGGATAGGCGTGGAGCAGTGCCGTCACGTTACCGGGCAGGTCGATCTGCGGGATGACCTCGATGCCGCGGGTCTTTGCGAAGGCGACGACTTCTTTGACGTCGTCTCTCGTGTAGAACTTCCCGCCGGAGGACAGTTCCTGCAGCTTCGGCGCGCGCAGCACCTCAAGGCGCCAGGCCTGGTCGTCGGTCAGTTTCCACTGGAGCAGATTGAGCTTGCAGAGGGACATCTGTTCAAGGATCTTCTTCAGCTCTTCGACCGACACATAGTTGCGGGCGCAGTCGAGCTGGAGGCCGCGGACGTCCCAGCGGGGCTCGTCCGTCATCGAGCAGAGGTCGGCATCGTTGAAGTCAGACAGCTGGTAGAGGGTGGTCAGCGCGCGGATGACGCCTTCTTCCGAGGCGGCCTCCACCGTGATGCCCTCTTCCCCGACGGTCAGATGGTACTCTTCCGCCTTCTCCGCTTCGATCCGGTTCAGGAACAGCCAGGGGCTCTGTTCCGTCCCCTCTTCCGCTTCCTGTACCGGGATTCCGGTGCGGTCCGAGAACGCGGTCAGACAGTAGTCCTCGAACCCTCCGAGGTCTGCCACGAGGGTCTTCGGGAACTCATAGTTCCCGAGCGGGACCCGGACCGGTCCGTTGATTTTGGGTAAAACATTCAGCATGGTTCTGCTTCCTCTCCGATTTTTCCGGGGCGGATCGTGATCTGCACGATCTCCCTCGGGTTGAACAGCCGCGGGATGACTGGTGCCGCGGTATTGGAAACTCCGGTGCCCACGATCATGTTGCCGTAGGTGCCCCGGACGTATTTTGCCATGAGTCCCTGCCCCGGCGCGAGGACGCCTCTCGAGAAGAACCGCCACTGTCCGCCGTGGGCGTGACCGGAAAGAATGAGGTCGATGTCTTCATGGTTGCGAAGACCCGGATTGCCGGTGGATCCTTTGCGCCCGCTCGGTTCTTTGATGTAGTACTCGGGATGATGGTTCATGAGGATCTTGAAACCGTCTTCCCGCTCAAAGTCCGCGAGCCAGTCGAACTGGGTGTAGGGCGTGTGCCCGCCGATGACCAGATCGCCAAAGCGGACGTAAGCATTGTCCAGGAGGACGACGCCCGTCGCGGAGATCTCCTCTGCGCTCAGTACCGGAAACTTGATCTCGTGGTTCCCGTAGGAGAAGAAGGTCGGGGCCGTCTCGGCACAGGCCTTCAGGAACGGGAGCGCCCGCTTGTAAGTCTTGCGGTGCCGGTCGACGACGTCTCCCACCACGAGGATGGCATCGGGGCGTGTCCCCGCCACCTGGGCGATGATGTCGTCAAAGGGTTTATTGTGAACGTCGGACAGCATGATGAGCTTGTACGGGTTGCTCACCTTCGTGCTGACCCGCTCGTAGGTCGTCAGTTTCATCAGTCTCTCCATTCTACCCGTACATCGCCGGAGCCCAGAGCTTCCGCCAGGCCGTCCGGGTCCGTCACGGAACCGATGCGCGTGTAGGAGTAGTCGCTTTCAAAGGTGTCGTAGAAAATGACCAGCGTGTTGCTCTGGAACAGCATGACGTCGCCCGCGCGGATGGTCCCGGGCCGGGTGGCGCTCGTCGGCAGCGTCGAATAGTAATAGTACTTTTCGTTGCCGTTCAGTTCGGTCATCTCGAGGTCGAGCGGCAGCTGGGCTTTCAGCGCCTGTACCGTCTCATTGTTCTCGAGCCGGACCGTAAAAGTCTTGTCTCCCACGATGAGTTTCATGTCTTCCGCCTTCTGCGTGGTCGTGGCGGGGGCTTCCGCCTTCTTGGTGTTGCCTTTCTGGACGTCGCCCTCCGCGTCGGGCACGGTGGAGACTTCGATGTAATTGCCGTCTTTGTCCGTGGCACGGGTCAGATCCGGGGCCGAGGCCGTGACCTTCGCTTTCCGGGCCGCCTCTTCATCGGCACTCGTATCTTTGACGTGCTGGCAGCCGGTCAGAAGCATACCGAGGAGCAGGAGGAACGTGACGAGCATGGCGGCGGTACATCGCCAGCCGCAGCGGAACCGACGGTCCATACAGGTCCCTCCCCTCTGATATCTTACCCTTTATCTTACCATGAAAGGAGTAGAACTGCCAGTTCTGCTTTTATAATAAGAATTTATACTACTGTAAAGCGGCGATGTATGGTAAACTAAAAGGCATCATATCCGTTTTGGGAAAGAAACCATTTGTGAAAGGCGTTATACTATGATCGTAAATGTCATTACCGCCGTCTCCGACTTTTTGTGGGGATGGCCACTCATCATCATCCTCTTCGGGACGCACATTTTCATGACGTTCCGGACGGGCTTCATCCAGAAAGATGTCTTCAAGGCCATCAAGCTGTCGGTCACTCCGGACCCGGACGCCACCGGCAACGTCAGCCAGTTCGGCGCGCTGACCACCGCGCTGTCCTCGACCATCGGTACCGGCAACATCGTCGGCGTCGGCACGGCCGTCGCGCTCGGCGGGCCCGGCGCGGTCCTCTGGATGTGGATCACCGGACTTCTCGGCATGGCGACCAAGTATTCTGAGACCATCATCGCGGTCAAGTACCGGGTCCAGGGCGAAAAGGGAGACATGATCGGCGGCGCGATGTACGCCCTCGACCGCAGACTCCACATGAAATGGCTCGGCATCGTCTTCGCCCTGCTGGCCATCCTGGCCTCCTTCGGCATCGGCTGTACCGTGCAGGCGAACGCCATCGTCACCAACGTCACCATGGCCATTCCGGTCCTTCGCCCGGGGTTCATCGCCGTCCTCCTCGGCGTCCTGGTCTCCCTCGTCATCGTCGGCGGCATCCGCAGCATCACAAGAGTCGCGGAAAAGCTCGTCCCGATCATGGCGGTGTTCTATGTCCTCGGATGCCTCGCCATCCTCGTCATGAACTACCGCTACCTTCCCGAGACGGTCTCCACCATCATTCATGCCGCGTTCTCGCCCCGCGCTGCCGGCGGCGGATTCATCGGCTCCACCATCATGATGGCGGCCCGTTACGGTACCGCCCGCGGCCTGTTTTCCAATGAATCCGGCATGGGTTCGGCGCCCCTGGTCGCGTCGGCCGCGCAGACCCGCAACCCGAAACGCCAGGCTCTGGTTTCCATGACTGGCACGTTCTGGGACACTGTCGTCATCTGCCTGATGACCGGCCTCGTCCTGGTCTCCTGCGTCATCCGCCATCCGCACATCGACGCCACCAGCGGCAACGGTGCGAACCTGACCGCGCAGTCCTTCGGCTCCATCCCCTACATCGGGACGCCCATCCTCATCCTGGGGCTCATCGCCTTCGCGTTTTCCACCATCCTCGGCTGGTACTACTACGGCGAGCGCTGCGTCGTCTACCTCTTTGGCGAGCAGGTCATCGTCTTCTACAAACTGCTCTGGATCATCGGCGTCGTCGCCGGCGCGCTCGTCGAGCTGAACTTCGTCTGGTCCGCTTCCGAGCTCATGAACGGCCTCATGGCCATCCCGAACATCATCGCGGTCCTGCTGCTCAGCAATGAGATCGCGAAAGACACGAAGAAATACAAAGGCAGGCACCTCGATGACGTCGACGACACCGAGATCCCCGTCGTCAAGAACGCCAAACGCGGTGTCCTCCACATCAACATGGAAGACATCAACCATACCGACTGGTAATTCCCGTCGACTGGCGAACCCAAAACCCAAAAACGGCTTCTCCCCTGAGAGGCCGTTTTTATATTACCCTCAACTGGAATTTGTGCGCCCGCGCACACCGTCTGACGCAGGCGGGTGCGGTGAACGGTTCGAGAGTCCGGGCACTGGCAGCCCGGTCTCCGAACCTGCGGCGTTCCCCGCCCGCCCGCTGAACAGTTCTCGTTGGAAAGCAGAAAACCACGCCAAACTCGAAATAATCCAGTTTAGCGTGATTATATTTGTGTGTGAGCAGGTGGTTTTCGAAAAAAAGTCACGTCAAATCACTCGATTCCAGTTTTGGCGTGATTATTTTCGAGTTTTTATCCTAAATGGTTCTTTCTGTGTCCAAAAATGTCACGCTAAAATGAAAAATATGAGATTTAGCGTGAGAATTTGATGATTTGCTC
>JAZOTY010000067.1:0-2098 GCA_045657845.1 Acutalibacteraceae bacterium
CCCCCTGTACCACTCCTCTGAAGTGGCGAAGGAACTTGGCAAAGAGATGGGTGTCCCGGTGCTCGAGATCCAGCACCACTATGCACACACGCTGAGCTGCATGGCGGAGAACGACCACCTCGAACCCGTCATCGGCGTATCCTTCGACGGCACCGGCTACGGGGACGACGCCTCCATCTGGGGCGGCGAGTTCCTGCTCTGCGACGTCCATGGATTCGAACGTGCCGGCAGCATCGAGGTGTTCCCGCAGGCCGGCGGGGATGCGCCGTCCAAAGAGGGCTGGCGCATTGCGGTGAGCCTGTTAAAACAGGCGCTGGCCGCAGAAGCAGACAGCCCGGATGGGCCGCCTGCTCCGGAGCTCTCCGACCTGGTCATGAGCCTGCAGCTCTGTGACCAGACACAGCTCTCGTTCCTCGAGGCGCAGATCGAAGGCAACATCAACTGTGTGCCGTCGACGTCGGCGGGCCGCGTCTTTGACGCCGCGTCCGCCATCCTCGGCTTCCGCCGGGAGTCGACCTGCGAAGGGGAAGCCTCGATGGTCCTCGAGTTCGCGGCGGAGCGGTACGCGAAGCGGTTCCCGGACGGGACCCCGCTCGACGGACCGTCGTTCCTGCCCGACTCCGGACCGGAGCCCGGCGAGCCGTTCCGGCTCCCGACCGCGGCGTTCCTTCTGGACCTGGCGCTGCGAAGCCTGGACGGTGAATCGCCCGACAAACTCGCTTATGAGTTCCACCTGTTCCTCGCGGACCTGATCCTGGACGGATGTCTCCGCTGCAGAGAGCAGAGCGGCCGAACCGTGGTCGCGCTGTCCGGCGGCGTGTTCCAGAATTTGCTGTTGACCGACATGACCGTGGAAAAGCTCGAGCAAAACGGCTTCCACGTTTTGACGCATAGTTTGAGCGCGCCGAACGACGGAGGAATCGGTTTAGGTCAGGCACTTTTTGGAATGTTCAACAAGTAAAACATAAGGCAAATTTTTTCTTCGAAGGCAAAATCCGGCGTCTCCAAGCGAGACTGCTTCGCGCGAAGCGCACGAAGCGAGCCAAAGGGCTGTGGGGCTCGTGACTTTGCGCTGCCTGTGGCAGATCAAGCAAAGTCTCGAGCAGGAAGAAACAAGGAGTGTTGCGAAGCGCTCCAAGCGAGCAAGACGACTATGTTTCTGACCGGGGGTCTCCAAAGGTTTTGCCGGAGAAGAAAGAAATTTGACTTTTCACTGAATACTGGAGGTACAAACTATGTGTGTAGGATTACCGGCAAAAGTCATGGACACTCATGACGGTGTGGCCGTCATCAACGCCGGAGGCGCGGAGCGCGAGGTCTCTGCCGAGATGATCGCGGATCTGGCACCCGGCGACTATGTCATGGTCCACGCGGGCATGGCCATCGCGAAGATCACCGGCGATGACGAGACGCAGGCCGAAGACATCATGGACGAACTGGAGGACCTGCTCTCATGAGTGACGTCAGGAAATCCGCGGCCGAGAAGGCGGCGGAGATCATACAGAACTATGACGGGCCGCCGATCCGCATCATGGAGGTCTGCGGCACCCATACCCACGACATCTTCCGGCTCGGCATCCGCAACCTGCTCCCGGAAAACATCCGGCTCATCTCCGGGCCCGGCTGTCCCGTGTGTGTCACCCCGGTGGGGTACATCGACGAGGCGGTCTGGCTCGCGCTGGAGAAGGGCTGTACGCTCTGCACCTTCGGCGACCTCATCAAGGTCCCGGGCACGGAGCTGTCCCTCGCCGGCGCCCGCGCCAAAGGGGCGAAGGTCGACATGGTCTACTCGCCCATCGACGCGGTGGACTACGCGGAAGCGCACCCGGACGAGCAGGTCGTGTTCCTCGCCGTCGGGTTCGAGACCACGACGCCGGCCTCCTGTGTCGCGGTCCGCAAGGCGAAGGAGAAAAGCCTTTCCAACTTCTCCCTGCTCACCGCCAACAAGACGATGGACAACGCGTACCTTGCCCTCAAAGGTTCGGCGGACGCGTTCCTCTACCCGGGCCACGTCTCCGTCCTCACCGGCATGGGCGTCTATGAGCGCCTGCGGGACGAGCACGGCATGTCCGGCGTCGTCTGCGGGTTCACCGGACCG
>JAZOTY010000068.1:0-5161 GCA_045657845.1 Acutalibacteraceae bacterium
TACAACCCCCATCCGACGCTGGAAGGCGCCAAACAGCAGGCAAAGAACATCCTGAACGCACTCGGGGTCCCGCTGGGGTGAGCGCCCCGAACCAAAAACACAAACAAAAAGAGCCCTCGTTCGAGGGCTCTTTCAATTTTCAGTCGGTTGCCGTGCGGCGATTTACGCCATGCCGGCCGTGATGATGGCCATCTTGTAGACCTCGTCGGCGTTGCAGCCGCGGGAGAGGTCGTTGATGGGAGCGTTCAGACCCTGAAGGATGGGGCCGTAAGCTTCATAGCCGCCGAGACGCTGCGCGATCTTGTAGCCGATGTTGCCGGCCTCGATGAGCGGGAAGATGAAGGTGTTGGCCTGGCCGGCGACCTTGGAGTCGGGGCACTTGGTCTTCGCGACTTCAGCGGAGACCGCGGCGTCGAACTGGAACTCACCGTCGATGACGAGTTCGGGGTCGATGTTGCGGGCTTCGATGACGGCGTCGTGGGACAGCTGGACCGTACCGCCCTTGCCGGAACCGTAGGTGGAGAAGCTGAGGACTGCGACCTTCGGGTCGATGCCGAAGAAGGAAGCGGTCTTGGCAGTCTCAACAGCGACTTCTGCCAGCTGACGGGCGCCGCTCAGAACGACGTTGCCGTCCTTGTCGAGGCGGTCGTTGTAAGCGAGGTTGATGGCACAGTCGCCCATGGCGATGCGCTCTTCCACGCCGTCCTTCTCCCGGAACAGGATGAAGGAAGAGGAGACGAGGTTGGAACCGGGCTTGGTCTTGATGATCTGGAGCGCCGGGCGGACGGTGTCCGCGGTGGAGTAGGTGGCGCCGCCGAGCAGGGCGTCGGCCTTGCCGGCTTTGACGAGCATGGTGCCGAAGTAGTTGGACTTCTTCAGAAGCTCACGGACTTCGTCTTCGGTCATCTTGCCTTTGCGGAGCTCGACCATGGTGGCGACGAGGTCTTCCATCCCTTCGTAGGTCAGCGGGTCGAGGACTTCGGCGCCGTCGATGTCGTAGCCGCCGGCCGCAGCCGCCGCTTTGACTTCGTCGACGTTGCCGCACAGGATGACGCCCATGAGGTCTTCTTTCAGGATGCGGGCAGCGGCGTCCAGGATGCGGGCGTCAGTGCCTTCCGTGAAAACGATGGTCTTGCGGGAAGCCGCAAGGCTTTCGAGCAGTTTATCGAACATTCCCATTGTGTGTACCTCCTGAGGAACTAAGTGGTTTGGGTTTTACGGATATTACTTTAACATAAACACCCCCCTTGTAACAAGGGGCGATTCACCGCTCACTCTCATAAATGAAACAGGACCCTCCGGAGTGCTCCGAAAGGTCCTGAAAGCAATAGGGTTTACTGCTCGTCGTCATCCGGGAACAGCTGCGCCCGGATGTCGTCGGCTTCCTGCAGAGGCATGCCCTCTGTGCCGTAAGCCTGTTCGATGACATCGGCCACCTCGGCGTCCCGGGAGCCGAGACGCTGCGCGGCGAGCTGGTCCGCCTTCCCGAAGAACTCGAGCGCTTCGGTCATCTGGTCGTGCTGCTGCAGGAACACGCTGAAGTCCCGGTAGACCTGGATGAGTACATCGCCGATGTCCTCTTCGCGTTCCACCTGCTTTTCCAGGATGGTGACCGCGTCACGGAACAGGTGTTCCGCACGGACCGGCTCTCTCTGCGCGATGGCTCCCGCGAGGGTCTCTTCGCCCATGGCGGCGTCCGCCCAGTCAAAGGGTTGGTCGAACTCCTGCGCGACGGCGAGTTTGAGGTCGACGGTGTGCTCGAGCGTCTCGAGGTACTTCTCCTCGTTCTGCATCTTCTGATATAGACCGGTGAGGATGAGGAACTCCTGTGACAGGGTCTGTTTCGCGTACTGCGAAGCTTCATCGTCGAGCTCCTGCTCAGTGACCCGGATCTGGCGCTCGATCGCCTTTTTGTACCAGTTCTCCGCGGCAGCGAAGTTCTCTTCGATCTCATCCGCCTGGCCGAGCTGCAGGTACACAGAGGCGAGGTAGAAGAGGGTGTCGAGGCTCTCCTGCTCTTCGAGGACCTCCTCGAGATAGTTGGTCCCGGTGCGGGCACAGTCCCGGAAGGACTCGAAGTCCTGCATCATCTGATAGACCGAACCGAGGTTCAGGCAGGTGATGCCGTAGAAGTTCCGGTTGCCGACGGACGGGTCGGCCTCCATGATCTTCCGCATGGCATCGTTGGCGACGACCAGGTCTTTGAGGGCCTGGTGGATGTCCCCGTCCTGCAGGTGCATGGCACCGCTCTGGGTGAGTTCATAGGGGTTGGCGTTCATACTCATAGGGCCTTTCTTTGTTATTACTTGCCGGCAACGGTCTTCAAAAGCTTTTTGACCTGGCGGTTGGAGATCTGTTTCGGAACCGGATAGGCAAAGGACTCAGTCCGGACGGAGCGGATGAAGTCTTTGAAGTCGAAATCTGCGACTTCGGGGATGTGACCGTCGATGCCGTATTTTTCGCACATGTCGCGGATGGCCTGGATGTAGGCTTCCGCCTTGTCTTTTGTCTTCATGCCCTGACCGACGCCGATGACGTCTGCCAGTTCCGCGAGCCGCTTGTCCGCCTGCGGACGGTAAAACTCGAGGAAGTAGGGCAGGTAGGTGCCGATGCAGTAGCCGTGCGTGATGTGGGTGAGCGCGCCCGTCTTGTGGGCAAAGGGGTGGGCATAGGTGGTGACGCCGGCGATGAGTTCCTTACCGCCGAGGTGGGCCGCTTTCATCATGGCCGTGCGGGCCTCGATGTTGTCCGGTTCCTCGACCGCTTTGTCCAGCCAGTCGAAGACCAGCTTGATGCCTTCTCTGGAAATCTCATCGGACTCTTTATTGTGTCCGTCGCCCACGTAAGCCTCTGTCAGATGGGACAGGGCATCGATGCCGGTATAGGCGGTCATCTTTGCCGGAACGCCGAGGGTGAGCTCGGGGTCCAGAACGACATAGTCGGGCATGACACACAGGTCGTTGACCGTGTACTTCCGGCCGGTGTCCGGGTTCGTGATGACGCAGGAGAACGTGGTCTCCGCGCCGGTGCCGGAGGTGGTGGGGATACAGATGATCTTCGGATAGTTCGCCGGTTTCTTGAGGGCCCAGCCGAGGTTCGGCAGGGTGACGGCGAAGAGCCCGCCCAGGTTGTCCGTGGTCCGGTTCGGTCTCACGACCCGTCCGCTGACGACTTTCGCCGAGTCCATGGGGGAGCCGCCTCCGAGGCCGATGATGATGTCACAGTTCTCTTTCTTATACAGGGCATATCCCTCTTCGACGTTCTGGATGGTGGGGTCCGGAACGACCTGGTCGTAGATGGCATAGCCGATGCCGGCGGCATCCAGCGAGTCGGTCAGCTTTTTGGCAAGACCGATCTTCACCAGAGTGGCGTCCGTCATGATGAGGGCCTTCTTGAAGCCCTGATCTTTGATGAAGGGACCGACATCTTTGATGGCGCCGGGGCCTTCCGCGATGATGGTGTCCCGGAAACGGGGGAACACCGCGTGGGCAACGGCCATGATGCCTTTGTGGAGAACACGTTTGACGGGCCAGATGTAGTCCAGGCGGTAGAACAGCCGGTCTTCAATAGCCGCGACCGTGCTCATGATACTGCGATCTTGTTTTTCCTTTCTGCTCATAATGAATCTCCCTTGATCTCTCCGGATGCCGGAGTCATACAGGCTGCAAAGATGCCCGCAGGATGACCCGGGGCAGCCGTTCCCGGGTGATGGGGGGATGCGGGCCATCGCTTCCATTTCATTATACTGCATATATCGTGAATTAGGTTTTAAAAGTTATCAATAATTGTAAAATGATAAAAAACAGACATCCTTTCCGAAGAGCGAATGTCTGTCTTTTTGTTTTTGGTTGTTGCCGGGCGATTTACATCTCCATCTGCATCATTTCCGCCTGCATCTGCTGCATGGTCTCGGGGGTGACTTCCACGGTCTCCGGGTCGGCACCGCCGATGACGAGGTACAGGAAGTTCATGACTTCGTTCATCATGCTGTCCATGCCCTCTTTGGTATCCATCAGACGGGTCATGGCAGGGGTCTGATAGATGGTCTGGTACATGGCGGTACCCTGTTCCTGAAGGTCGTTCAGGAGCTTCTCATCGGGCTGCTCTTTGACGGCTTCCGCGTCGAACTGTGCCTGCAGGTTCTGAAGGTTGTCGCTGAGCTCTTTGACCTGCTTGTCCTCTGCGGCGATGGCCTGAGCCTCCTGATAGGCGGCGAAGCGGGGGTCTGCCTGAATGCTGGCGCCCAGGATGCGGGCGGCTTCCATTACGGTCATAGTGGTTTCTCCTTTTCCAATCGGTGTTTATTCCACGTCCACTTGCTGGAACGTGCCGCCAAGATCGTCTCCCATGAAGACTCTGGCGAGGTTGTCGACGCCCTCGGCGTCGTCGGATACGAAATATTTGCGCTCGCTTTGCGCCGCACCCGTATTCTCGTTGCAGGTGCCGTTCTGGATGAGCGTGCCGAGCATCTTTGCCGCGGCGGCGTCGGATGAACTGATGACGTTCAGCGAGGGGTAGAGGTGAGAGATGGTCTCCTGGAGGAGCGGGTAGTGGGTGCACCCGAGGACCAGGGTGTCGATGCCTTTCTCCACGAGCGGCTCGAGATACTCCTTCAGGACGATCTCGATGACCTGGTCTCCGGTCCGGAACCGGCCGTTCTCGACGAGGGGGACGAGCAGCGGACAGGCCTCCATGAAAACGATGGCGTCTTCGTTGTATTTTGCGATGGCCTTTTCATAGGCGCCGGTCTTGACGGTGGCGTTGGTGGCGATGACACCGATCTTCCCGTTCTTCGTGGAGACGGCGGCGAGGCGGGACGCGGGGTCCACGACGCCGAAGACCGGAAGGTCCGGGTTGACTTCGCGGACTTTCTCTTTGGCCACGGAGTCTGCCGTGTTGCAGGCGATGACGACGGCTTTGATGTCGAACGTCCGAAGGAAGCGGACGTCGGCGAGGACGTACTCGGTGATCTGCCGCTTGGAGCGGGTCCCGTAGGGCACGTGCGCCGTGTCGCCGAAGTAGATGATGTTTTCTCCCGGCATGCATTCGACGATGGACTTGACGACGGTGAGGCCGCCGATGCCCGAGTCGAAGACGCCGATGTAACGGTTATCTGACATGTGATGGATCCTTTTGGTGGTTACAGTTCATTGACGAGTTT
>JAZOTY010000069.1:0-2294 GCA_045657845.1 Acutalibacteraceae bacterium
TGCGTGCGGGTCTCCGACGCCGAAGACCAGGTTCGTCCGTCCGGACGCCAGGCGGCACCGTTCGCAGCCCGCGCACGCGGCGGACAGCGCTTCCATGGACTCGTACATCGCGGACCCTCCTTTCTCGTTCGTATAGTGAAATATTACCACAGGGAGGTTGGTTCGGTAAAGCGATGTGTGCTATACTAACAGCATACATTTTGACGACTCACAAGAGGTGAAACTCCTTGAAAAATGAAACGTTCACACGTGCCGGGACCCGGCTGGCAGAACGCCGTGAAAAGCGGGAAGCTGAGGCCTGGGACAATCTGATGGACGATCTGAACCCGGAAGAGACCCCGGAGAGAGGTCAGTACCGGATCAAAGACCTGATCCGGCAGGCGTTTTCGCTGAAGAGCGATACCGCGGACTACGACGTCATCACGTCCCGGCTCGATTCCGGCGGACGCGTGTCCGGGATGAACCTGTCCATCCTGTTCTTTGCGATCCTGATCGCCTCCATCGGCCTCAACACGAATTCGACCGCGGTCATCATCGGCGCCATGCTGATTTCCCCGCTGATGGGGACCATCCAGCTGATGGGCCTCGGTATCGCGACCGTGAATGCGCAGAAATTCAAAAAGGCGATCGTCGGATTCCTGTTCCAGGTGATCACCGCGATCCTGACTTCCACACTCTACTTCCTGATCTCCCCGGTCAAAGAGGCGACGAGCGAGATCCTCGGCCGAACGGCTCCAAGCGTGTTCGATATCCTCATCGCCACGTTCGGCGGTCTCGCCGGCATCATCGCCCTGACCCGGAAAGACAGCACCAGCAATGTCATTCCCGGTGTGGCCATCGCCACCGCGCTCATGCCGCCGCTGTGTACCTGCGGCTTTTCGATCGCCGGCGGCCACTGGACCATGCTCGGCGGAGCGTTCCTGCTCTTTATCATCAACACGATGTTCATCATGGTGGCAACGGTCACCATCCTGATGATCCTCCGCATGCCGGAGTCCGCAAACGCGACACCGGAACTGCGGCACCGTCTGCAGGGCGGTCTCATCCGCAACGCGATCATCGTGCTGATCATCACCATCCTCCTGACGGCTCTGGCCGTCTGGCAGAACGACGGTTTTACCAGCAGCAAAATCTTGGAAATGAGTACTCTGATCTATGAATAAACCACTTGTTACCGAAAAACTCTATGACGCCGACACCTACTGCAGGGCGTTCACGGCGACCGTCATCTCCTGTGAGGAGGCAGAGGACCGGAAGGGCCTCTATGCGGTCGTCCTGAACAAGACTGCCTTCTTCCCGGAAGGCGGCGGGCAGTACGCGGACACCGGGACCCTGCAGGAACTCAAGAAGGACTGCGAGACGCCGCTGGCCGGCGCCGTGAAGGTCGTGGACGTGCAGATCTCGGACGACGGCATCATCACCCATTACTGCGACGGGGCCGTGACGCCCTGGGCGCAGGTGACCGGCCTTCTCGACTGGGAACAGCGCTTCGAGCGGATGCAGAACCACACCGGGGAGCATCTGGTGTCCGGGACGGTGCATCGCCTCTACGGCCTCGACAACATCGGGTTCCACCTCGGCGACCGGGACGTGACCTGCGACTTCAACGGCGAGCTCTCGGACGAGCAGCTCCGGGAAGTCGAGAAGGTCGTGAACCGCGCCGTCTGGGAGAACGTCGAAGTGTACGCGGAGTACCCGGACCCGGCGACCCTGCCGGACCTCGACTACCGCAGCAAACTCGAACTGACCGAAGACGTGCGCCTCGTGACCATTCCCGGGTACGACGTCTGCGCCTGCTGCGCGCCGCACGTGGCGCGGACCGGTGAAGTAGGCCTCATCAAGATCGTGAACTCGGAGAAGGCGCACGGCGGCACCCGCGTGCATATGATCTGCGGCCCCTGGGCGCTCGCGGACTACGATATCAAGCAGACGAACATCATGCGGATCGTGGACCTCACGTCGACCCCGCAGGAAGAGACCGCGGAGGCCGTCGAGGCCCTGCAGGTGCAGAACGGCCACCTGACGCATGAGCTGTCCGTGGCACAGGTGCAGCAGGGGGAGATCGCGCTGTCGTTCCTGAGGGAGCGGGAGGGCACAGACGCCTCCGGCAACCTCGTCGTGTTCCTGCCGTCCCTTGAGACCGACGCTATCCGTGCGCTGGCCAACGGCGGCCGGGACCTCTGCGACGGCGTCTTCGTGGCGCTGACAGCGGGGGAGAAGGGCCTCGGTCCGGACGGGCAGCCGCAGAGTTACCGGGACATCGCGACGGCGGAGGGCCTGCCGCTCAGCCGGCC
>JAZOTY010000070.1:0-4378 GCA_045657845.1 Acutalibacteraceae bacterium
GCCTGGATGGTGACGTCCAGAGCCGTCGTGGGCTCGTCCGCGATGAGGATATCCGGCTCACAGGCGAGGGCCATGGCGATCATGACGCGCTGTCTCATACCGCCGGAAAGCTCGAAGGGGTACTGTTTGAGACGTTTTTCAGGCTCATTGACGCCGACCATCTCGAGCAGCTGCTTTGACCGCTCGTTGGCGAGCTGGGTCGTATTGTACTTCGTGTGGAGCTTCAGAGCCTCGTTCATCTGATAGCCGACCGTGAAGACCGGGTTCAGAGAGGTCATGGGGTCCTGGAAGATGATGGAGCAGTTGTTCCCGCGGAACGCGTCCATCTCTTTCTGAGAGTACTCCAGGAGGCTCTTGCCCTTGAATTTGATGTCGCCTTCGACGATGCGTCCGTTCTGGTCCAGGATCTGCAGGATGCTGTACGCTGTGACCGACTTTCCGGAACCGGATTCCCCGACGACGCCGAGGATCTTGCCGGCGTCCAGGTTGAACGAGACGCCGTTGACCGCCTTGACTTCACCGGAATCGGTGATGAAACTCGTGTGCAGGTTCTCGACCGAGAGGACCGGGTGGTCGCTCGAGGGCTGATGGGGCTTCGGGTTGGCGACACGGACGTTGATCTTCCTGACTTTCTGTTCAGACAAGTGTATCGCCTCCTTACTTTCTCAGCTTCGGGTCGAACGCGTCACGCAGTGCATCGCCGATAAGGTTGAAGGCGAGGACGATGAGGATGATCATGACCGACGGGAAGACCAGCTTCCAGGGGTAGGACTGCATGCCGGAACGGGCGGCATTCGCCAGAGAACCGAGGGACGGCATGGGCAGCGCGACACCGAGGCCGATGAACGACAGGTAAGACTCGGTGAAGATGGCGGCCGGGATCTCCTGCGCGGTCATAATGATGATGACACTGATGATGTTCGGGATGATATGTTTCTGAATGATGCGTTTGGCCGAAGCGCCGATGGACTTCGCCGCCAGAACGTATTCATTCTCTTTGATGGTCAGGATCTGCCCCCGTACCAGTCGGGCCATGCCGACCCAGTACAGAAGGCCGAATACAATGAACATGGATACCATGTTGGTCCCCAGGTTCGCGAAGATGGGGATCTGGGAGAAGTCCAGGGACTCCTTGAACACGACCGCCAGCAGGATGATGATGAGCAGGTCGGGGAGAGAGTAGATGATGTCGACGATCCGCATCATCCAGAGGTCCACACGGCCGCCGGCATAGCCCGAGATGGCGCCGTACAGGACGCCGATGATGAGGACCATGAGGGACGCGAAGACACCAACGAGGAACGAGACGCGGGTGCCGTAGACCACACGGATGAAGTAGTCGCGGGACAGCTCGTCCGTTCCCATGATGTGCGGGAAGATCTTGCCGCCCTGGTCGATGTACTGCTGTTCGAGCGCCGAGTAATGGAACGGAGCCAGGTTGGCCGCAGCGGGGTCTCTGACGCCGTTGACGGTGATCATCTCTTCATAGCCATACGGGACGAAGAGCGGCGCGAAGATCATCATCAGGATGACCAGGAGCAAAATGACCATACTCATGACGGCCAGCGGGTTCTGCATGAGACGGCGCATGCCGTCCCGGAAGAACGTCGTAGACTCCGCCATGACGTCCTGCTGACGCTTTTCCGCGTCGGTGGCAGGTTCGAACTTTTTCGGATCCATCTGCAGAGAGAGGAGCCGCTTTTTTGGTGTGGGAATATCGAAATTCTTCGCCATAGATCGCCTCTCCTTTCTCAATCCAGTTTGATCCGCGGATCGACGATCTTGTAGAGGATGTCACTCACCAGGTTCATGAGGATCATGATGAAGGCGAGGAAGATGGTCGTACCCATGATCATGGTATAGTCGCGGTTTGTAATGCTGTCGACAAACTTCGAGCCGAGTCCGCCGATCGTAAAGATCTTTTCAATGACAAGGGAACCGGTCAGGATGGACGCGGTCAGAGGTCCGACGTAGGTGATGACCGGGATGAGGCTGTTGCGCAGCGCGTGTACGAAAATAACTTTCCAGTGGGCGACGCCCTTTGCCCGCGCCGTACGGATGTAGTCCTGCCCGAGGACGTCCAGCATGCTCGTCTTGGTCAGACGGGTGATGTACGCCATGGGGGACAGGGACAGCGCCAGAACGGGCAATACGTAGCTCGGATTGTTGGTACTCCAGACCGGCACCCACTCGAGCTGGATGCAGAAAATGAGCAGCAGAAAAGACGCCATGACGAAACTTGGCATGGCGGTGAAAAGCGTCACGAAGAAGATGATGACACGGTCCGGCCACTTGTTCCGGTTCAGCGCCGCAATGGCACCCAGGATGATGCCGAACACAAGCGCGACCAGAATGGCCAGTAAGCCGATCTTGGCCGAAACCTTGAACGACTCTCCGATGGTGGTGGCGATGTCACGCCCCGTCTTCAGAGAGACACCAAAATCTCCGTGGAGTATGTTTTTGAGATAGTTGAAGAACTGCTCTCCGACCGGCTTGTCGAGGCCATAGCGTTCATTCAGGACCTGCATGACCGCAGCCGACTTCGCTTTTTCTCCGTTGAACGGTCCGCCGGGGATCGCATTCATCGTAAAGAACGTGATGAAGCAGACGAGGAACAGGGAAACGAGCGCCAGAGCGACACGCTTGACGATATACTTAGCCACAACGACCCTCCCATTTTTCACAAAAACTGAATGCTATTACATTATAATCTCATTGAATATCACAATCAATCCTTGACATTTGCTGCAAACCGGCTTCCGAGAGGCGATTTACCGCGCTTTTTCTTGTAATCCTTTGGAAAATATGTGTATAATTACTGTGAAGTATTTTGACCCTTTATAATTTATAAAAAGGAGATCACAGTTATGGCTAAGAAAAAAATCGAGATCCAGGAACCCGAACTCGAAGTCGTCAGCATCGACCTTGAGGAAAACGAGGATAAACCCGTCTGGTACCGCACCGGCGTCTGGGCGACCGTAGCAGCCATCGGCGGCATTGCTTCCGCGGCGCTTTACGGCATCTGGAAGTCCAGCAAAGAGTCTCCGGAACCGGCTGTTGACATGTTCAAAGCTCCGCCCCAGCCGATCGTCCCGCACGTAGAGGCAGAGCCCGTCACGAAGACCATCGTCGAAGAGCCGAAAGTTGAAGAGCCGAAGAAAGAGGAGCCCAAGAAAGAAGCCCCGAAGGCCGCTCCGAAAGCTCCTGCCAAGAAAGCTGCCCCGAAGGCTCCCGCGAAGAAAGCCGCTCCGGCTAAGAAAACAGCTCCTGCCAAGAAGGCCGCTCCCGCCAAGAAGTCTGCTCCGGCTAAAAAGGCTGCTCCGGCGACGGACGGCAAGTTTGTCGGCAACTCCGACTCCCTTGTCTTCCATACGCTCGACTGCCGTTACGGCAAGCGCATCTCCGCGGAGAACAAGGTCTTCCTGAAGACCAAGGCGGCTGCCACTAAAGGCGGTTACAAACCCTGCAGCTACTGCAATCCGTAAATCGCCACGCACAAATCCAATCGAAAGAAGATCTTTAACATGAAACACACAATTATGAAACGTGTCTTCGCCGTCCTGCTGATGGTCGGAATGATGGTTTCCTGTTTTGCCATGGCATCCGCCCTGGACCTGACAGGCCTCGTTCCGCGCGGCAGCAACCCGCCGACTGCACAGCCGGAGGAACCGACGACGAACGCGAACAACGGAACGGTGGGCGATGCCATCAAAGACATCTTCATCCCGTCCGCTCCGGACCAGGTCGTGGAAGCATTTGGCGCCGCTGACGAAGCGTATGCCAAAGACCACGCGTACTGCTTCGCGGTCAACACGAGCCAGAACATCGTCATTGCGTATCAGCAGGACGAAGACGGCGTCTTCTCGAAGCCCGTCAAAGCGTTCATCTGCTCCTGCGGCAAGGCGGAGAGCCCCACTAAAAAGGGCCTGTTCCGCACTTCAGACCGTTACATGTGGCGCGCCCTGAACGGCGGCGTCTGGGGCCAGTATGCAACGCGCATCACCGGCCAGTACCTGTTCCACTCGGTCCCGTACGAGAAGAAGGACCCGTCCACGCTGGAGACCGCTGAGTACAACAAGCTCGGTACCAACGCCTCCGCAGGCTGTATCCGTCTCGCGGCGATCGACGCCAAGTGGATCAAAAACCGCTGCCCGGAAGGCACCCTCGTATACATCTACGACGGCACCGGCATCCGCGAACCGCTCGCCAGACCGGTCGCTCAGAAGATCGATCCGAACAGCCCCAATGCCGGCTGGGACCCGACCGATCCGAAGCCCGAAAACCCCTGGAAAGCATAAAACAGCATTCTGAAAAACAAATAGAAATGGAAAAAGCAGCCTCGGGGGAGACTGCTTTTTTCCATGTTTGTGTGTGTTTG
>JAZOTY010000071.1:0-13022 GCA_045657845.1 Acutalibacteraceae bacterium
GCCGTGATCTTGGAGGCCGTCAGGGTCTTCGCCTTCGGCTTGGTCTCCGCCGGCTTCGAGGCCTTGGTGTACTCGGCGTAGTACTTCTCCGCCATCGCCTTGACCTCTTCCTTATGCCAGCGTC
This sequence comes from Acutalibacteraceae bacterium, assembly GCA_045657845.1. Classification (GTDB taxonomy): domain Bacteria; phylum Bacillota; class Clostridia; order Oscillospirales; family Acutalibacteraceae; genus RUG420. The sequence continues at coordinate 125 of JAZOTY010000071.1, forward strand.
CAGGGCACCCTGTGGCGACGATCTCCCTGTGCTCGTAGAGCGGGAGCTTGCCCCAGTGGGTCCAGATCTGAGCGACCAGCTTGGCGACGCTCTCCTGGCTCTCCTTGTCGTGCTCCGGTCTCGCCTCGATGCCGATGCTCCGGCAATTCCAATCCCAGTTGCCGGCGTGCCATGCCGTATCGTTCAGGTTGACCATTTGCGTCACCCTGGTCCCGCTGACCACGAAGTGGGCCGACACGTTCGACAGCGGGTTCTTGAACCAGTTGATGATGTTGTCGTGCTTCTGCCCGTCATTCCCCCAGTGATGGAGGACGATGCGGTCGATCTCTCTGCCGGATCTGCCGGACGTGTAACAGGCCGCCTGGATGTACTCGTCGATCTGAATTGTTGCCATTTTGTCCTCGTTTCTTAATAAGTAAATGGTCGGTTGTTAAATTATCCCCGCCTTAAAACTCAATTTTGAAGGTCGGTTTTCGTTGAAATTCCAACGATTAGCGGGTGATGTCGAGACCGCGGAGGTCTTCGTATTCCTTTTCGCCGGTGCCGTTCCCGCCGAGGGATGAGTAATGCCGGTAGCAGGTCTCCACCGCGTCGAAGTCCTCGGTGCTCATCGGTTCGCCGTCCACGACGAATTTGTCATGGAACCGGTCCAGCTGCCCCCGCAGGAGAAAGCAGACGCCGCCGCTGATCGCGTCCAGCTGCTTGGTCGCCTTCTCTGCATCCTCTGCCGCCTTCTTCCTGGCGTCCCTCTGTTCAGTCCTCGTTGTCTGCAGGAGCCACACGATGTAGCCCACCAGGGCCACGATGACCGGGCTCAGGATATTAGCGATAATCGTCTGCGCCATCTTCGTCCTCCTCGCTCTCGTCCAGGTCTTCCGCCGCGTGGTACCGCTGAGCGGAGACGCTGACCACGGCGCCGATCAGGACGTCGATGGCTGCCAGCGTTGCGCTGATCTGCTCGGCATAAGGGAGGCCCCATACCTTCCCCATGCTCGCCACGAAGACGGAGAGCGGAACCGCCCAGAGGGCGATTTGCTTCAAGATATCATAGGTTTTGTTTGTCATGGTGTTGCCTCCTTAGACAGTGAACGGGTTCTGACTATCCGGCCAATCAAGGGCGTAGACCTCGACCTTGTAAGTCCCGTTGATAGTCAGCGAATAGGTACTGTTGTATCTTTGCCTGATCTGAACGGCTCCGGAGCTATTGATCTGATAGCCGTAAACGCCGTAGCCGGACGCGGCGTTAGTGGTTTGTATTCCGTAAACGCCGCCTGTCGAATAGCGCAGTATCACCTTTGCGGCCGTGCCGAGCGCACTTGTTGAGCCATTCGCCGCGTTTGTGTTTATAAAAAAAGAGTCAGAGCCAAGGAAGTATCCAAGGCGAGGGCCAGCGGTGTCCCTGACCCTGACGTAGATCATCTTTGCCTTCGTGAAGGCTTCTGCGCCGCACTGGATCGTGCCGGTGGCGGCCGCATTCGTGCTGGTTGTGCTTACGTTGTAGGTGTGCTCTCCCAGCAGCTTCCAGGATGATGCACCGCCACCGCTGTCCGTCAGGATCACGTCGGCCTCCATCAGTTTGCCGGCCGTCAGCAGGGTCTTGGTGTTGTTGTCGACCGTGGCGATGGTGTTGCCCTTGTATGATACTGTCGTACTCATCAGCTCACGCTCCCATCCCAGATGACCGCCTGGATCGCCGCATGGACGAAGGCGGTCGTGGCGACCTGTGTGGTGTTCGTTCCAGCGGCGGCTGTCGGCGCTGTCGGCGTGCCCGTCAATGCCGGGGATGCCAGCGGCGCCTTGCCTGCCATCAAATCCCCGACCTGTGCCTCGGTGGCTCCGTGGACTAAATATTCCCCGTATGGATACAGGAGAATTGTCTCCCCTGCCCCGATCTTGTTGGCCTCTGCTGTCGTGGACGGCGAAGTGATGCCGTCGCCGGTGTACCCTGCCATCGGGATCGCAAGGCCTGCATAAGACAGCGTTGGGTTGGCCGCGCTGTTGCCGTTCGTAAAGGTCAGGGCGACGATCACATTCGATCCCCATCCCGGGAAGGTGTCCGGGTCGTCCAGCGTGACGGTTTTGGCAGCTGTCGACGCCGCAGTGGTGACCTTGCCTGTCCACAGGTTCTGTGCGTAGCTTCCGCCACCTCCGCCGCCGCCTGCCGCATCGATGGCTGCCTTTACGAAGGCTGTGGTGGCGATCTGCGTCGTATTCGTTCCAGATGCCGCCGTCGGTGCGGTCGGTGTGCCGGTAAGGGCCGGAGACGCTAAAGGCGCCTTGTTGGTGATAAGTTCGCCGATCTGCGCTTCGGTGGCTCCATGCACGAGATACTGGCCGGATGGGAACAGGAGGATCGTCTCCCCCGCTCCGATCTTGTTGGCCTCTGCCGTGGTCGACGGCGTGGTGACGCTGGTGCCGGTATATCCGGCCATCGCGATGGCGGTGCCGTTGTAGGACAAAGTCGGGTTTGCCGCCGTGTTCCCGTTGGTGAAGGTCAGCGCGATAATGGCGTCAGATCCCCAGCCGGGGAAGCCGTCGGTTTCGTCCAGCGTGACAGTTTTCGCCGCCGTTGCGGCCGCTGTCGTGACCTTGCCCGTCCAGATCTTCGCGGTCTGCGCCGGGATATCGTTCGCCGTGATGAAGCCGCTGTCGTTGGTCAGGTCGCTGGTGCTGTCCGGGATGCTCAAGACCACCGCGCCCGTCTGCCCGTTCACGGATCTGACCGGAGCGGTCGACGCGGTCACGTATCCGCTGTCGTTGGTCAGGTCGCTGGTCTTCGTCGGGATCTGAGACGTGGTGGCGAAGTTGCTGTCGTTGGTCAAATCGCTCGTCTTGGTCGGGATCTGCGAAGTCGTGGCAAAGTTGCTGTCGTTGGTGAGGTCGCTCGTCTTCGTTGGAACTGTCACCTCCGCGACCTTGTTGGCGTTTACTACGCTGGTGCCGTTGACAGTGACGTCTTTGACGGCAGCGTTCGCGGTCGCCGTGGTGGTCGCGAGGTCAGATGCAGAGGCGATGCCCAGCGTGGAGAGACTCTTGTTGCCGTCCAGCTCGACGCCGTTGATCTGCGGTTTATTGGTCAGGTTCCGATAGTCGGTCTCGGTGCTTCCTCCCCCACCGCCGCCGCCGGAGCCGGAGCTGACGCTCCCCTGTAAGCCGCTGATGGTGTCCGCGATGTTCTTGCCCTTCGTGCCGATCGTCACGTCTTCGTAGCGGTCGAGCAGGACGTTCCACCTGGTCTCGATGACCTTTGCCGCGATGGAAACGTCCCGCACCGGGTCGATAACGTGGATGGTGTCGCAAAGCTTGACCGGTGCCTCTGCACCGCCCTCGGTGGTGCTGTTAAGGTCGACAAACTTGACTTCCAGGCCGATTGTCGGTTTGCTGGTCATCTTCGCCGCGTAGTCCTGCGCAATCGGGTTCAGGGTCGCCCGGTTCGGCTGGGTCTCGAACTGATCGGTGACGTCGATGACCGCCGTCCTGGACTGTGTGAAGTCCGCCGCCACGAGGTCGCTCACCGGGTAGCTGAGGGATGTGGTCTTGTTCCCGGTCTCCTCGTCGAACCAGTAGACCATGACGTGGGTGTAGGCGTTCTCAAAGTCCTCTTCCCGGTTGAACTCCAGGAGGTTGCCCGCGTAGCGCACGTAGACGCCGCGATCCTGTCCCCGGTTCTTATGCAGGAAGACGGACAGGTTGTCCCACTCGTACTCGCCGCCGAAGACGTCCAAGACGGAGCCTTCCGTCCCGCCCAGCGCCGCCCGGACTGTTGACGGCTCCGGGTGCTTGAAGATGCTGGACGTGTTGGTGATGTCGCTGGCGAAGTTCCAGTCGGTGGTGTCGCCGGTCTGTTGGATGAGGTTCGTCTTGATCGCCGCCAGCGTCGCCGTGATGCCGGTCTGATCTGCGAAGTACTTGAGGTAGACCTTGGTCAGGTCGTAGCTGATGTGATGGGCGTTGACCTGGATCGTGCCGGTCAGGCTCTTCTCCACCCGGTAGATGCGGAACGGCTGGCGGTTCCCGCCGTAGTAGCTTTTAGCGACGATGATGGCGCCGCTCTTCAGGCTGTTGGCCAGCACGCCGGTCGGGAGATATTCCATCTCTAACTCGTATTCGCCGTTGCGCTGTTCGGTAACGATGCACCGGGTAGCGTCTGCCAGCGTGCCGAGCAGTTTGCTTGCCGCGTCCGGGTCGTTCTGCCCCTTGTAGGTCGAAAGGTAAAGAAGCGGTTTCACAGTTCCCACCTCCTAAGATAAAGAACTGTATTCTGCCCCGGCGTGAAGGTGTAGGTGTGGCCGTGCTGAAGTTCCAGGAACGGCTCCTGTTTGCCGAAGATGTCCGACCAGCCGCTCGTGAGGATGTACTGGTAGCCGATGGACGGCTCGCCGTTCACGATGCCGCCCTTCTGCATTGACTCGCTGTCGATGAAGTTGCCCTCGTAGCCGTCGATCATGCCGTACATGTTGTAGCCGGTGATGCTGAAGGTCTCGTTAGGGTATGCGCTGTCGACGACCTGAAGGGTGCTTGCTTCGATCTGGGTGCTTCCCCGTGTCGCCATCAGTTCAAGCCGCGGCTTCGCGGTGTCGCCGTAGTTGGTGATCGTCAGCGGGCTTCCGGCTGTGATGGTGACGCCCTCCTCGTCGCTGACGATGTACCTCTGCGGCTTGCAGTTGAACGGGATCGTGATCCTGGCCGACTTCTTCAACTGACCGAAGGTCGGCTGTGTCATAGCCTCGAAACTGGCCATCCTGTAGTGGTCGGGATCGTCGCTCACACTTAGCCGCTGATAACCCGGGTTCAAGGCCAGCCAGTTGATTAACTCAGACAGCGACCGGCCGTCGGTCAAGCGGTTCACCTCGAAGGTGATTTCTAAATTGTTAAACCGCCCGTTGTCGATGAGCAGGTCGCCGCTCCGGCCCGGAACGCTGATATGCTCCATGTCCCGTTCCGGCGTCGCCCACCATTCCGTGTTGTCGGCCAGCTGAACGCCGAAACTCGACGCCGTCCGGCCGTTGAAGGTAAAGTCTTTTATGATACTCATGCCCACACGCTCCTGTTCCTGTCGACCTGTCTCTGCAGTTTCACGCTGATGATGTCCGCGAGCTGGTTGACGTCCTGGCCCTGGGCGCCGTTAATAATCATATTGACTGTGGTGCCGCCGCCGGAACCGACCGCCGCCCTTATCATCGCCATTAGGTTATTAGTGCCGACGACTGTCTCAGACCCGGCCTCCCCTGCTCCCAGGAGCTGGCCGTTCATCGCTCCAAAGATGGTCGGGCTGTCCAGGATCACGCCGTTCTTCATCGCTTTCGCGTACCAGTCAATACTGAGGGATGGGATAGACCCCTTAAGAATGTCCCCAATCTTCCAGCCTGGCGGGCTGATGCCGAAGTGAGGCAAAGGGATGTGAGGCCAAGAGAAGTTGAAGCTGAAGAAGTTCTTGATTTTGTCGATAATCTCGCCGACCTTGTCCTTGGCGTTATTGATTGGTGTTACGATGGCGTCCTTTATGGCGTTGAACTTGTCTTTGAGGTTCTGCCACAGTGCCGCCGCTTTTGCCTTGATCGTATCCCAATTTTTGTACAATGCAACGCCGATGGCGATGATACCGGCGACCGCCGCGACCACGATGCCAATCGGGCCGGTCAGCGCACCGATGACAGTGCCGAGGATCGGCGCCAGGCTCATGATCGTTCCAATGACGCTGATGACTTTACCGATTATCAAAAGAAGCGGGCCAATGGCCGCCACAATCAAACCGATCTGCGTGACCTGCTCCTTCTGCTCCGGCGTCAAGTTGTTCCAGGCTTCTTTGATTTTGTCGACGACTTCCTTCACCTTCTCGATAGCCGGGGCCAGTACTTCCTGCAAAACGCCGCCCAATTCTGAGCCGATGTCCTTTAACTCGTTGAGCAGGGTCTTCCACTCGTCCATCGGGTCTTGCGTGTTCTCGAAGGTCTCAGAAACGCTCCCGGCCGCATCGCTGGCATTGGTGCCCAGGGCCTCGAAGTCCAGCGAGCCGTTCTTCACGGCGTTGTAGATTTGGTCGCCTTGCTTGCCAAAGAGTTCATAAGCGGTGGTCAGGCCGTCCATGTCGTCCGTGCCGTTGAGGATCTCGTCTTGCAGACCGGCCAGCGCGTCGCTCATGTCGACGCCCTGCTCCGCCGATTCCTTGAGCACCCTCTTCAGCCCGCTCATGACGGCGGAACTGTTCGCGCCGCTCGTCTCCAGCTGGCCCATAAGTGCGACGCTTTCGTCGATGCCCAAGCCCATCTCCTGGAAGGCCGCGGCGTTGCTGACCAGTCCGCTCGCCAGGCTGTCCACGCTGGCGCCGGTTTCCTGGCCTGTTTTGTTCAGCCGGTCAAGTAAAGCGCCTGCGTCCTCTGCACCCAGCCCGTAAGCCGCGAGGGCCTTCTGTGTGCTGTCGATCGCCGTGCTGACGTCGGTGCCGTTGATGTCGGCGAACTTTATAAACTGGCCGCTCAATTCCTCGAGGGCGTCCCCGGTCAAGCCGAAGCGCGTGTTGACCTCGCCGATCGCGGAACCGGCCGTCTCGAAGTCGGTCGGGATCGTCGTCGCCAGCGACTTCATCCGCTCCGTCATGTCGTCCAGCGCTTCGCCTGTCGCGCCGGTCTTTTTGACCACGATGTCCGCTCCGGCGTCGACCTCGTTAAAGGCCGCAAGCGATACGCCACCCAGCGCCGCCAGCGGGCCGGTGACATACTTGGTCAGATTGCCGCCGACGTCCGCGATCTTGTCGCCGAACTCCTGCATCTTGCCGCCGACTGCCGCGATCTGCTGAGCGCCGACGGAGCCGAAGTCTTTCTCGGCCTTCTCCGCGTCCTTCAAATATTGCTCCGTGCTGACGATCTCACGCTGAAGTGCCTGCTGTTGTTCGATGGTCTCGTCACTATTGGCGGCCTTTTGGAGTTGCTCAAGCGCGGCCTTTTCTTTGTTTAATTTTTCGTTGGTAAGCGCAACTTCCTTGCCTAAAAGTTCCTGTTTCTGTTTCAGCAGTTCCGTATTCTTTGGATCAAGTTTCAACAGGTTGTCGACGTCCCGCAGTGCGGCTTTGGTCGTCTTTAGGCTTTTGTTTACGTCCTTTAGAGATTCCTCGAGTTTCGTGGTGTTCCCGTTGATCTCGATCGTTATCCCTTTTATTCTGTTCGGCATTTAGGTCACCCAAAAAAGCGATTGATGTCTTCTTGTGTGGCAAGCGGCGTCCACTCGATGTCGTCGTCCGCCTGCTCCGTGAAAATGTCTAAAACGGCGCCGACTGTCAGGGCTTCCAAGTCCGCGACAGTCAGGCCGATTTGCTTGCATCTCAGCGAAAAAAGCGCCGTGGAAAAACGGCGCTCAGTTGCTCTTATTTTTTTTTACCCTCAGAAAGGGTGCGCTGGCTCTCCGTCCAAAGGCCGAGGATCTCCGGCGCGGCGTAGACGACGCCCAAAGGCGACCACTTGTCCAGCCACTCGTCGAAAGTCCCCTTGCTCTTGTCCGTGTCCATCACATACGCCAGGCGGCTGATGGTCTCTGCCGTTCCGTCCGCCAGGCCCTCCTCGGTCGACCCTTGGGTCGCCTGTAAGTCGTGGATCAGATCCCGACCAAAAGCAGACCGGTAGCGGATGAGGACGGCCGCAGTCGCCCTCATCGTCACTTCGGTTTCGTCTATCCTAACGACTCTCTCCATCTCTTCCTCCTGCTCCGCTTCCGCTATGCGTTGCTACCCGGAAGGGTGACCGCGCTAAAGAAATTGGTGTAAGCGCTGTCTTCCGGGCCGACTTTGCCCTGAACGTAAGCATGATCGCCTACGACCAGCGCGGCCGCTCTGATGTCCATCGACTCGGTCACCGGCGCGATGCTCGTGTCGGTGGTCTGAGAACCAAGAGACGGCCGGGTCGCTTTGACGTTGTACACGACGAAGCGGCGGGCCTCCTGGTCGCCCTCGACCTGGAACATCAGCGCGAACGGCTCAATCGTCGCGTTGGCGTCCTCATACAGGATGCCGGTCGTCGCGTCTTTGGTCTCGCCGAGAATGGTCGTCCTGAAATCGTCAGGAATGAGCGCCATCTCAAGACTGCCGCTGTAGCCGTTGTTGCTGGCGCCGACCCAGTAGTCGGTATTGTCCGCCCGGAACGGGTCGAGGCTTCCCTCGGCGTCAAGGGTCAGATTTACCGCGCCCGGCCAAGCGACCGGGGTCGCATAGGTTGGAGCGGCGCCCGGTGTGGTTTGGGTCAGCTTCGCGAAATGGACTTCCCGTAAACCGAATTTCACCTTGTTTACAGCCATTTTATCCTCCTCAAATGTAGTAATTGATGTAAAATACGCCTTCGCTTTCGAGCCACACGTCCTCTGACTTTTCCCACCGCAGGCCTGCCGCGGTCAGCGTGTCCTGGATGATGGTCTCCATCGCTGGCGCCTTGGTTTTGTAAACGTACTGGATCATGTAGGTGTTTTGGTGCCAGTACGTCAGATTATCCGCGCCGAGGTCGTCCTGTCCGTCGCCCGTGTAGACGAGGAACGGCGGTTCCTGCGGGTTGGTAAAATGTGAGTAGCGGGCCGGAAGGCCCGTTGACTCTAAAACGTCAAGTAATTCCGCCTCGGTCATCGTAATGCCTCCTCGATCCTCTTCACGACTTCTTCTTCCGCCCAGTCGCGCACCGGCGCAATATGCACTTGCGGCGTCGACCTTCTCCATGTCCCGTACTGGTTGCGGATTGGGTGCGAGTTTTCAAGCAGATGGGTCAGGCCAGGCTTGGTGGCGTTGTAGACCACCGCGTCAAGTTTCCTGCCCTTCTTCACCTTCCAGCCGCTTGCATACTTGCCGGTGTCTTTTGGGCTTTCGTCCTTTAGCTTCTTCGCGGCTTCCGTCGCCACCTGGTTGATGATCTTTCCGGCGGTCTCCTGCACTTCGTCCATATACTGGTCGAGGATGGCGCCAAGTTCTTCTTCAAGGTTGATCTCGATACCACCGCGCATCGCTAAGCCTCCCCGTTCAGGCCGGTCTTCTCCTCCAGCGTCAGCTCTATGCCGTCGCCGTCGTCCGTCCAGTAGGTGCGGAGTACTCCGTAGACCTTCCCGTGCCACTCTGCCTCTTCCTCGCCGTGGTAGTCCGCGGCTGTGGAAAGACTGAGAACGACCGACGGGCGAAGTCCCGCCTGTGCGGCGTCGTAGAACTCCGCCCGGGTGACGCTCCTCGTCTTGCAGAAGACCTGCGTCTCGGTGTAGGTCTTGATGGTGTTGCCGACCGCGTCGACGGATTCCGTGGCTTTTCTCAGGATCGCAATGTCGTCCATGCTCTCCTCCTATTCCTCGTTCTCCGTCAGCTGGTCTAACTTGTAGTTGTGGAGCCAAAAGCGAAGCATCCGAGGCATACCCTCGCCGCTGTCTCTCCGGCGCCACATCCACGCGGCGTACTGGATGATAAGGTTGTTGTAGGCGGTCGTTTCATCGTCCGCCACGCCTTCCCTGTTCACTTCCTGTTCCGCCGTTTCAAGGTACTGGGCCAGCCGCCCGTCGTAAGCCGTTGTCACGATCCCGAGGTCGACCTTCAGCGCGGCGAGTCTTTCGGTTGCTGTCATTTTGGTTACTCCTTTAGAAATGAGACCGGCGCGTGGCCGGTCTCTCGGTTGCTGTCATGTGGGCCTTCTTGTCATCCCTCGGTGATGCGAATATTCATCTGCGCATTTATCTCCGGGAATTCGTCACCAATTGGTTCCGGCGCCGCCATGACAAACACAGCGATTTCCTTGTATTCGCTTGCGGTAACGATATCGATCGAGACGCTCTCGCCCTTCCCACCTTTATGGTAGGTTCCTTGGTTGTCCACTAAAGCATACCAGTCGTTTGCAGGTGTTGCGGTTATCGTGTATTGTTCGCCCGGGATGCTGCCGGTTAGTTCGTTGAACAAATCAGTGTAGTCTTCGAGCGGCATAATCTCTGCCAATTTCGCGTTCAGGCTCGTGCCACCCTCAAGCGTGATATCGGGGCTTACTGTCACCGACAGTAAGCCCGTTGTCAGTTTCCCTGGTTCGCGGTGTCCGGTGCGAAGTCCGGCGGAGTGATAGCGCCCGGCGCGTTCTTGAAGACGACGAACGCCTCGGCAATGACCGGCTGGCCGTCATATCTCGCGTTGCCCATGTAAACGCGCTTGCGGGCCAGGAACATCGCTTCGTCGCTCTGCTCGATCTTCATGCCGCTACGTTCCGCCAGCAGGTACAGGTCGAAGTAACCGGCGACGATGACATTGTCCGGGACGAAGTCCAGAACCTCGATGACACCGCCGATGACCGGCATGGTGCCGTCAATGCCGGAAACGATCGCGCCTGCCGCGTTGACGCTCAGCGCCTCGGCCTTCAGATAGGTGTAGGTGGTTTCGTTCATCACGAAGACCTTCTCGCCGCGGCTGTACTTACCCTTTGCCGCGCCGAAGCCGGTGAGCAGTTCCTGGAAAACAGCGACTCCGCCTTCACCCGCCCCGTAGTTCTTGACATTGGTATCGGTCAGGTCGACCCAAGGTCTCGCGGTGGCCGGATAGTCAGCCGGGGCCGCGGTCTGCTGGAGCCTGGTCACGATGCCGAGAGGCATTCTCGTGCCGGTGCCGAAGAGGATCGCCTTGTCAAGGGCCATGCCGATAGCCGCGCCAAGTACGGCGACGATCTCGGCCGCGAGGTCGATGTCGCTGTCTTCGATGGTGGCTTTGCATACCGGCAGGTAGCCGCCGACGTTCCAGCAGGCGACCTCAACGTCGTTGAAGGTCAGCGCCAGTTCGTTGACGTTGGCACAGCAGTCAGTCCATACGGCCTCCGGGATGGTGCCTTCGATGACTTCGCGGCCGTTGCCCTTGACCTGTCTGACGTTGACGTGCTTATACAGCTTGCTGTACTCCATGATGTTCTCACGGATCAGGCCGATGAAGACCTCCGGCACGAGCAGACCGCCGTTGGTGATGGCTCTCTTCTCGATCAGCGCGCTTCTGACTTCGCCGAGGAACGCCTTGACGTCCTCGCGCTCAAACATGGCCGCTCTTCTCTGCGCGTCCATGCGGTTGATGATGCTTCTGTTGTCCATAGCTTTGTAATTCCTTTCGGTTCTTACTTCTTTAACTTCCTGCGCTGGGGCCGGTTCCGCCGGTACTTCCTGCGCTCTTTCAAGGTCGGCGATCTCGGCTTCGATCCCTGCGACCTTCTCTTCGAGGCTCCTGACAGCTTCGTCGGCGTCTTTGGCCTCTGCTTCGAACTCGGTGACTGCCTCCTCCACCGCGGCTCTTTCCTCGTCGGTGTCAGCTTCGGCGATGGCCTGTTCCAGTTCGGCCTCGCGCTTCAGCATCTCGTCCTTCTTGGCTCTCGCCTCGGTGAGGGCTTTGTTGGCGTCCTTGAGTTCCTTCTGTTTCATTAAGGCTCTCAGTGCCATGTGAGTCTCCTCCTCATCTGTTCCCGCCATGCTTCGGCCTTCCGTTCCTCCATCGCGTCACGCTGTGCACTTCGTGCGCTGAGGTTGGTCTCCTTGTATGCCGGGAAGGTGCAAACGCTAACTTCGTATAATTTAACCGCTTTGATCGTCCAGTGGACGGAGCCGTCGTCTCGGTACGTCGTCTCCTCGTCCAGGATGTCAAACCCGAAACTTGCCTGCGTGACGTCCCCGCGGTCTACTCTCGCCAGCGTGTTCAGCGCGTCCTGGTCGTTCGGATTGACCAAAGCGCGGCCGTACAGCCCGTGAGAATCGACCGACAAGGTCAGCGTTCCCGCTGTCGTGCGTCCCAGCACAAGCCTCGTGTCGTGGTCGGTCAAACATCTAATATCATCTGCAAGCGCGCCGTCGAAGGCGTGCTCGTCGATGCTCTCTGTCATGCCAGGGCCGATCTCGTAGTCGCTCCCGAAGACGGCGAAGTATCCTTCGATGAACCGCTTCCCGTCTTCTTCCTCCCTGGTGTGGAACTCGCCCGGCGTGCATCTGACCTGACGGCTCCCGATGCCTTTGGCGTCTTCCCTCGTGATGGTCGTTGTGGTATCTTCCGGCATGACGTCCACAGTTATCGCTCTTGTGGTGATGGACGTCCCCGTCGTCGTCGTCGTAATGGTGGTATATCCCGGCGCGGTGCCGGTGGTGATGATGTCTTCCATGTTGTCCTCCTATTGGATCAGCTTCTTCTGATTGCCGCTCATCTCGACCGGGATGTAGTTCTCCAGCACCCGCAGTTCGTCGAGGCCGTCTCGCGGACTCATGCCCAGCCGGTCGCGCCATTCGTTGCCGTCGACGTATCCGCGGTCGGAACCGGCAAGGTAGACCGCGCTGACCTTCTCGATGTCCCAGTCGTAAAGGCTCAGGATGTTGAACCGCAGGTACCAGTCCGGCGAGAGGATCAGCTTCTTCGTCAGCTCCTGCGCGATGCCTTGTGCAATCGGCGCCACTGTCCGCTGAATGAATCCGTTCCACGCCTTCTGGTCGTAGTCGCCCACGCCCACGATAAACGGCGGCACGCCGATGACCGCGGCGATGGTGCGTTTGTCGACCTCCACTGTGTCGCTGATGGCGAGGTCGGCAAGGGTCAGCGGCTTGATCGTCTGAATGTCGAACATGTCCGCCGGAACGATCCACGGCTTCCCCGCGCTGTCCTGCCCGATGTAGTCGTCCAGCACCTTGTCGCGCTTTGACTTGTTATTAAAAAGTTCGTCGCCGCTGTCGACCTTGATAATGATCGACGGCTTCCACTTGCTCTCCAGGAAGCCCTTCTTCGTGGCTTCTGCCTGCTTCAAGTTGTTCGCGATTTCAGCCAGCGAAACTGTCACGCCCTGGCCTTTCCACAAATAGGTCGGGTCGGGGTTGTAGGTGAAATGCAGAACGTCGGCCGGGTCGAACTCCCGCCCGTCGATGCCGACCTTGTAGTCGGTGTAGCCGCTCGGCA
>JAZOTY010000072.1:0-23353 GCA_045657845.1 Acutalibacteraceae bacterium
CTTGGCAAGACCAACGCGCCGGCCTACGGCTTCCGTGGAACGACCGACAACAAGCTCTACGGTCCGACCCGTAACCCCTTCGACCTCCGGTACAATGCCGGCGGCTCCTCCGGTGGCAGCGCCGCCGCGGTGGCCGGCGGGCTTGTCCCCATCGCGGAGGGCGGAGACGCCGGCGGATCCATCCGCATCCCCGCCGCCTGGTGCAACCTCTTCGGGTTCAAGGCGTCGGTCGGGACCATCCCGAGCGTCTGCCGTCCGGATGCCTGGTCCGCGACCCACCCGTACTGTTTCAATGGCGGCCTGACCAGAACGGTCGAAGACGCAGCCATCCTGCTGAGCTACATGGGTCATTACGACCCGCGAGACCCGCTGAGTCTGGACCATCCACATCGGGACTTCACGAAACTGATGGAGCGTCCCCTCGAGGGATGGCGCATCGCCTTCACGCCGGACTTCGGCATCTTCCCGGTGGAACCGGAAGTGCTGGAGGTCGTGGAGCGGGCGGCCGGACGGTTCAAAGAAGCCGGTGCCATCGTCGAGCCGGTGGAGTTCCACCTGCCCCGCACTGCGGAAGAGTATGCGGACATCTGGTGCCGCAGCATCAGCGTGGACACGACCATCGAACTGGAACTGGACAAACGAAACGGCTTCGACCTCATCGGAGACCACCGCGACGAACTGCCGGAAGAATTCATCTACTACAAAGAGAAGGTCGCGGAAGGCGGCGTTCTTGATTACTACAAGTTCAACTGCGCACGCACCGAACTGCTGGACGCCCATGAGGATGTCTTTGAGAAGTACGACCTCATCCTGTCCCCGACCACCTGCTGCATGCCTCCGCTCAATGCGAACGACGGCAACACGCTTGGTCCGGAACTGGTGAACGGCACGCCCGTGAATCGCCTCATCGGGTATGCGGAAACGTTCCTCGTCAACTTCACGGGACACCCCGCCGCTTCTGTGCCTGCCGGCTTCCTTTCTGACGGACTTCCCGTCGGCATGCAGATCATCGGCAAAAAGTTCAAAGACGAAGACGTGTTCACCGCCGCCAGAACGTTTGAAAAGCTTCAGCCCTGGCGTCAGTATTATGATACAATCGTTTCATAACGGTTGAAAAAGGAGCGTGTTCCATGACAAAAGTCCTGTTTGTCTGCCACGGCAGGTCCCAGGGTGAGCGAAAAAGGTGACGCTGGTACGCTATGAATGGCGTAGAAAAGCCAAAAATGTGAATTGCAACTACTACGATTCACCTGCTAAACGGTCAAGTAAAACCCTATGCATTGTGCCAACTCCCGGGCTTTTGTCCGGGAGTTTTCTTCTCTCTCGATTATCACTATTTTCTGTGTTAAAATTTATGGTAATGGATAGATTGGAGGCGGTTGAATGGAGATAAAAAGAATCAGGCTTCTAAGTCCATTTGCTCTATTCACAATAAACACTGGAATAATTCTCACGATGGTCCAGATTGGCTTGATTACTGCTATTATCGAAAAAAACGGCTTTGGTGCTTTGCTGATGGTAGTGATGGATGTGGGCTATATTCCAATCATCGCGGCCCACATAAAAAACGCGTATTTTGTCAAAATGACGTCCCATAACATAATTGCATACTCGAATGCAAGAAAAATAAGAAGTGTAGTTGACCTGAATCAAACTGTCTATTATTCAATATTTGATGAAGGGGGACGTTGGTCAGAGTACTATTTATACATTTCAAATTCTCCCTTTACGAATAACAAAGAAATGCGACAGACCATGGTCCCGAATAAGGTTATTTGCATTTATTATTCTGGAAGGGTCAAACGGACAATAAAACCTGAAACATATGCGAATTGGATAGAAGTGCCAAACAGCTATTATATGGATGAGAAAGATGCAAAACATGCAGTAGTGGTGTTTTTGGTTATATCTGCAGTTTTTGTTATTGGGTTGTTTGCATTAGGGGTTCACAGATGGATGTGACCAGTCTGGATGTAAAAACTATAGTAGTAATCAGACCCCGTTTTTACTCCTTTTCGACTACTAAGCAGTGACACAATATGCCAACTTGTGCAAGGTTGTGTAGGTTTGCTTGCTTGAAGAGGAGAATGAGAAATCCAATAGGTAAGCGCAAAACAGCGCATATCTTCGCATAAAGGAGCACGAGAAAAGTATGACCAGAATCCTTTTCGTCTGCCACGGCAACATCTGCAGAAGCCCGATGGCGGAATTCGTTATGAAAGATATGGTGCGGCGCGAAGGCGTCGCCGACCGGTTCGAGATCGCCTCGGCGGCCGTTTCCACAGAAGAGATCGGCAATCCGGTCTACCCGCCGGCGCAGCGCGTGCTGAACGAGCACGGTATCTCCTGCAAAGGACACCATGCCCATAAAATGACCCGGCAGGAGTACGAATACTACGACTACGTCATCCTCATGGACGAGATGAATCGCCGCTGGTGCGACCGCATCATCGGAGAGGACGACCAGAACAAAGTGAGTCTCCTGCTCGAACACGCGGGTGTCTACCGCGACGTCGCGGATCCCTGGTACACCGGCAACTTCCAGGCCACCTGGGACGATGTCAACCTCGGCTGCAGAGCTCTGCTGGACGAGATCCTGTGCGACTGACTCCGGCGCATAATAAAAAAGAAAGCTGACTTCGAACTTCGAAGTCAGCTTTTTGTTTTGCGTTTCGCTGCTGTATCACCAACGTTATTTGATGGCGTTCATGACGAATTTGTAGATGCCGTTGCTGGTGATGGCGACATAGTGCGTGCCGTCCGAGGTGCCGTAATCGGTGTCCATGAGGTATCCGTAGCAGTCGATGTATTTGATCTGCGGCAGGAGGCCCTCTTTCAGGGACTTGTTGAATGCGCGGATCCGTTTGTTCCGGGCCTTGTATTCTGCCTTCTGCGCCTTCGTGGCCTTCTTGAAGTGGCCGGCGGGGCCGACATTCATGACATAGACTTTCGCGCCGCGGGCGATCCACGTCATAGCCATCACGTTGTAGTAGGCGATGTACTCCTCCACGACCGCGGTCGGTGTGTTGCTCGTGTCGTTGTAGCCCATCCAGAGGACGATCTTCGTCTTGTTGTCGATGGTGTTGAGGCCGTTCATCTCAAGGCGGGGGACCAGGGTGGTCGTGAGGTCCGCGAACGTGGCGCCCCACTTGAAGTCCCAGAAGATGCTGCCGTCCTGCTGGAGGAGGTCGTAGATGAGCTTCCCGTTATTGCGGACCTGGCGCAGGTTCGCGGTACGGGAGTCTCCGATGAGGATGGTCTTTTTTCTGGTGCCCTGGATCTCGGTCGTGATCGAAGCGGGTTCGACCGCTTTCGTCCCGTTTTCGGCGAAGGCCGGAACGGTCAGACCCCAGCAGAAGACCAGGGTCATGAGGACCGCGATCAGGGATTGTTTTCTCAGTTTCACGTTGGTTCCTTCCCTTCGGGCAGAGCCCGGAATGTGCTGTTGTTTTCCGGTTCTATTTTACTGGATTATGGGAAAGAATTCAATGAATTCACTTGTTCGAGTTTCGTAGATATGTTATTGTTAAGATGACACAAAAACTATGTGGTTTTGTGAAAAGATTTTAGGGAGGGATACAGATGTCACAGGCTGCCATCACCTTGATCGTTCTGGTAGTCGCGATCATCCTCTTCGTCATCGATATCCTGCCGATGGGCCTCGTTGCGTTCTGCGTACCGGTCGTGCTCTATTTCCTCGGCATCATCGAGGTCGGAGACATCTTTACCGACGTTATCAATTCCAACGTCATTCTCATCATTGCCATGTGCGTCATTGGTGCAGCGTTCTTCAAGACCGGCCTGGCGTACAAGGTATCTCAAAAGGTCATGAAACTGACCAACAGCGAGCGCGGCCTCATCCTGGTCGTCATCCTGCTGGCGGGCATCATGTCCGGATTCGTTTCCAACTCCGGTACGGTCGCCGTCCTGCTTCCCATCGTCATGGGTATCGCCAGAGCGGCCGACATCAAGCCGATCAAACTGCTCATCCCACTCGTCATGGGTGCCACCCTGGGCGCGGACTTCACGGTCATCGGCTCGCCCGGCAACCTCATCGCCAAGAACACCATCGAGACCTATTCCAACGGGACGATGCATGTCGGCTTCTTCGAATATGCCAAGATCGGCATCCCGATGCTGCTCGCCGTCGCGGTCTTCATGTTCTTCTTCGGCAACAAGCTCATCAAAGACCGTCCCGCGGGTGAGATGGGTGAGACGAGCACCGACTACAGCCATATCCCGAAATGGCACGGTATCTTTACGGCCGTCGATCTCATCGTGACCGTCGTCCTCATGGTCCTGACCGACTATGTCGACTTCCTGCCGCCCATCCATATCATCGCCTGCTGCGGCGCCATCCTCATCGTTGCCGCCGGCATCCTCACCGAGAAAGAGGCGTTCAAGTCCTTCGAGCTCCTGACCGTCTTCATGCTGGCCTTCATGTCCCCGCTCGGCGCGGCCATGAACAACACCGGCGCCGGTCAGATCATCGCCGACAAGGTCATCGCCCTTACCGGCCACTCCGGCACCTTCATCATCATGGCTGCCATGTGGCTCCTCACCTGGGCCCTGACGCAGGTCATGAGTAACACTGCAGCCTGCACGCTGCTCTGCCCGATCTCCTGGACCATCGCCGAGACCATCGGCGCGGACCCCCGTGCCGTCGTCATCGCGGTCTTCATCGCCTCTTCGGTCGCGGTCTGTACCCCGATGGCCATCCCGGCCAACGCCATGATCCTCGGCCCCGGTAATGTCCGGTTCAAAGACTTCATGCTGCCCGGTCTGGCAGTCTCCGTCGTCTGCTTCATCGTCAGCATGATCCTGCTTCCGATCTTCTACCCGTTCTATCCGGGCTAAGGAGGTTACGAGTATGAAAAAAACGCTTTCCATCCTGCTGACGGCAGTTTTGCTCATCGGCATGCTGGCGATCAGCGGATGCACGAAATCCAGTAACGAAGATGTCGAATACATCCTCAAGAAAAACACCCTTGTCGTAGGTGTCATCGACGCTCCGCCCCTTACCGTGCTCAACGATGAAGGGGAGTGGTCCGGCTTCGCCGCCGACCTCCTGAGAGACTTTGGCAAAAAACTCGGTGTCAATATCGAGTTTAAAGAGATCGAATGGAACGAGATGGAGCATCTCCTGAACGACAAGACCATCGACTGTGTCTCCAGTGCTCTCACTCTGACGGCGGACCGGAGAGCGGTCATGGAATGCACGAAAGCATACCTCAACAACTCTCAGATCGTCGTCACCAAGGCCTCCCGTGCTCGCAGATACACGTCTGCGGAAGACTGCCTGCAGCTGAAGTTCGCGGTCCTCGACGGTTCCACCCATGAAGAACTGGCGAAAGACAACGGCTTCATCATCATGGCAAAAGACTCCACGGAAGACGTCCTGCAAGCGGTCTCTGACGGCGACGCCGACGCGGCGATCATCAACTCGATCTACGCGACGACCGCCATCGGGAAAGGCAACCAGTTCGAAGACCTGGCCCGTTCGTTCCGACTGAAGGACAACAAGATGGGCTTCGCGTTCCGCAAAGGGTCCGCCCTTGCCGAGCAGATGAACAACTTCATCGTCACCAGCTATACCAGCGGCCAGATGAAGAAGCTCGCGGCACAGTACTCCGTCGAGAAACTGCTCGTCGAACAGGTCACAGAAAAATAAAAACCATACGAAATAGCCCCGCCATCCGGCGGGGCTTTTTTTTGATGGGTCTTATGGCTGCAGCGCGTCAGAACCGGAACAGGATGCCGACGACCGCCGCGATGGCGATGTAAAAGACGGGATGCAGGTTTTTGAGTTTCGGCAGCTGGACCGCGATCGAGACGACCGCGAACAGGGCCAGCGCCTTCCAGGAGAAGAGGGCGGTGATGCCGCTCATGTCAAATACGGTGGAGCCGGAATAGCCGGGGAAGAGGGCGATGAGCAGCACGGAGAACCCGGCGGCGGCGATCAGCCCGACCGCGGCGGGGCGAAGTCCCGCGAACACGGCTTTGACGATCCGGTTCCCGGAATACCGGTCCATGATGCCGGCGACGGCCAGGATGATGAGGAATTCCGGAAGGATCAGACTGAGCGAGGTCAGGATGGCGCCGGGGACGCCGAACATGTGATACCCCACGTAGGTCGCCATGTTGATGCCGATGGGACCCGGTGTCGACTCGGAGACGGCCACCATGTTGGCGATGTCCGCCTTCGTGAACCAGTCCGGGTGCGTGTTCGACATGTCGGTGATGAAGGGCAGGGTCGCGAGCCCGCCGCCGACCGAGAAGAGGCCGGTCTTGAAGAAGTTCAGGCAGAGGAGAAGGAGCGTTTTCATGCGTCATCCTCCTTCCCGGTCTTACCCAGGCCTCCGAAGAACAGGAAGCCGATGAGCGCGGCCGCTACGACGATGGCCACCGGAGAGGCGCCGAACAGGGCGACTAACAGAAACGCGATGATGGCGATCGCATAAGAGAGCGGGTGTTTGAGAGCGCTTTTCCCCATCTTGTAAACGGACGCGAAGATGAGCGCCGTGACCGCGGCGCGGACCGCTGCCAGCGCGTGCTGGACCGGTGCCAGATCCGCGAAGTTTTTGAGCAGTGCCGCGATGAGGGAGATGATGATGAGGCTCGGGGTGATGACGCCGAGGGTCGCCAGGACGGCTCCCGGCAGTCCGGCCTGTTTTTTTCCGAGGAACGTGGCGGTGTTGACCGCGATGATGCCGGGCGTGCACTGTGCCAGGGCAAAGATGTCGAGGAGTTCTTCCCGCGTCGTCCAGGCGTGTTTGTCGACACATTCCTTCTCGAGCATCGGCAGCATGGCGTAGCCGCCGCCGAAGGTGAAGAGGCCGATCTGGAAGAACGACACATACATCCTCAGTGCCAGTTTCCAGCGTTCTGCAAGAGTCTTCTGCATGGAGCGGCCTCCTTATTCGTTTCGGCCGAGCAGGTCGTCGACCGAGATGTCGAGGGTGTTCGCGATGGCCAGAAGCTCATAGTCGTTGATCGCCCGGTGCTGGCCCTCGATCTTCGAGAGGACCGACGGCGCCATCGGGACGCCCTGGAGGGCCATGGATTCGCAGAGGTCTTTCTGCTTGAGCCCCAGTTCCTTGCGGAGCCGCTCGATGCGGATGCCGCAGATGTTTTTCGTGCCGCGGTACTGTTCCCGGTTCCTCACGGTACATCGCCTCCGTATTTTCTAAAATAGCAAAATAATTATATCAAAGAATTATCAATCGTTGAAGGCTTTTTTTCGCGGTGCTATAATGATTTCACTGAATTGTAGAAGGAGGCGTTCCCTTTGAGTAACGACCACAAGAGCAATTACTTCGACAGAGACCTCAACATCACCATGCTCACAGACTTCTATGAGCTGACCATGGGTGGTGGCTATTTCCATAACGGGCTGAAAGATACCATCGGCCACTTCGACCTGTTCTACCGCCATGTGCCGGACAACGGCGGCTATGTCATCGCGGCCGGCCTCGAGCAGATGGTGGATTACCTGAACAGCCTGCACTTCACCGAGGAGGACCTCGACTACCTCAAGTCCCGCGGCTTCGCGGACGACTTCCTCGACTATCTCCGGACCTTTGAGTTCGCCTGCGACGTCTGGGCCATTCCGGAAGGCACACCGGTCTTCCCGAACGAGCCGGTCGTCCACGTCCGCGGTCCGGTCATCCAGGCGCAGTTCATCGAGACGGCCATGCTGATGCTCTTCAACCATCAGAGCCTCATCGCCACCAAGGCGAACCGCATCGTCCGCGCGGCAGACGGCAGAGCGGTCATGGAATTCGGCTCCCGCCGTTCCCACGGCGCCATGGCGGCCATCCACGGCGCGCGTGCCGCGTACATCGGCGGCGCGGTCGGTACCGCCTGTGCCCTTGACGGCAGAGACTACGGCATCCCGGCCCTCGGCACCATGGCACACAGCTGGGTCCAGATGTTCGACACCGAGCTCGACGCCTTCCTCGCCTACGCGAGAGAGTATCCGCAGAGCTGCACGCTGCTCGTTGACACCTTCAACGTCCTGAAGTCCGGTGTCCCGAACGCCATCGAAGCCTTCAACCGGGAAGTCGTCCCGAGAGGGTTCCGTCCGGCGGGCATCCGCAACGACTCCGGCGACATCACCTACCTTTCCAAAAAGGCGAGAAAGATGCTCGACGACGCCGGGTTCCCGGACTGCGGCATCGTCGCGTCCAACTCTCTCGACGAATACCTCATCTCCGACATGCTCGAACAGGGTGCTGAGATCACCTCGTTCGGCGTCGGTGAACGCATGATCACGGCGAAGTCCTCTCCGGTCCTCGACGGCGTCTACAAACTCTGCGCCATCGAAGAGGACGGCAAGGTCATCCCGAAGATCAAGATCTCCGAGAACGTCACGAAGATCACCACCCCGGGCGTCAAGGAAGTCTGGCGTCTCTATGACAAGGAGACCGGCAAGGCGGAGGCGGACGTCCTCACCCTGACGGACGAAGTCATCGACGAGAACAAGCCGTACCTGCTCTTCGACCCGGACTACACCTGGAAGCAGAAGAACCTCGAGCACTTCACGGCCCGCAAACTCCTCGAACCGGTCTTTGTCGGCGGCAAGTGCGTCTTCGAGCGCAAGCCCATCGACGAGATCCAGAAATACTGCAAGGAACAGGTCGAGACCCTCTGGGAGGAAGTCACCCGTTTCGAGCATCCGCATAACTACTACGTCGACCTCTCCCAGGAACTCTGGGATGAGAAATACCGACTTCTCAAGGAGCACAGTTCGAAAGTATGACTCAACTGCCCCCGAAATACGACACCGTCATCTTTGACCTCGACGGCACGCTTCTCTATACCCTGACCGACCTCACGACCGCCGTCAACGCGGCTCTGCGCCGGTTCGGCTGGCAGGAGCGGACGTTCGAAGAGATGCGCCATTTCGTCGGCAACGGCATCCGGAACCTCATGGACCGCGCGGTCCCGGGCGGGGAGAAGAACCCCCTGTTCGAAGAGGCGTTCGCCACGTTCCGCGAGGTGTACGCGAAGGTCCAGACGGACACGACCGGCCCCTACGACGGCATCCTGGACGCGGTCCGGGAGCTGCAGGAGCACGGCGTCAAAATGGCCATCGTCTCCAACAAGATCGACGGCGCGGTGCAGGCCCTGAACAACGATTTCTTCCACATGGACATCGCCATCGGCGAGCGGGAGGGCGTGGCCCGGAAACCGGCCCCCGACAGCGTGTTCCTGGCGATGAACGAACTCTCCGCGGAACCGTCCCGCACGGTCTACATCGGAGACTCGGACGTCGACCTCAAGACCGCGAAGAATGCCGGCCTGCCCTGCATCTCGGCGCTCTGGGGGTTCCGCACACGGGAGGAACTCAAATCCTACGGCGCCACGTGTATCGCTGACACCCCGGCCGATATGGTCGCGAAGATCCTCGGGACAACCGAATAATCGATGAAAACAGGACTTCTCCGGAAGCCCTGTTTTTGCATCTCCGTCCGGCGCGTGAAATTGATAAGCGCTCCTTTCTGTGGTATCCTATAGGGTAAGAATTTTCAACAAACAGATGTAATGAACTGTTTGTAATTTTAAAAGGAGGGGAGCGCGTTGGCCTTCGAACACTTTGTGCAGAGCGGCACGAAGCAGCTGCGCTGCGGGTACACGACCGGCACCTGCGCGGCGCTGGCGGCCGAAGGCGCGGCACAGCTCCTCCTGACCGGCACCGCACCGAAGACCCTCTCCGTCCGGACCCCGAAGGGCTGGACCGTGGAAGTGGTCCCGGAGGTCTGCGAACAGACGGCAGACGGAGCGTCCCGCTGCGCGGTCCGCAAGGACGCCGGGGACGACCCGGATGTGACCGACGGCATGCTGGTCATCGCCACGGTCTCGCTCGGAGCGCCGTTGCCCGAAGCGGTCCTCATCGACGGCGGAGACGGCGTCGGCCGGGTCACGAAACCGGGGCTCGACCAGCCGGTCGGCAACGCCGCCATCAACCGGGTGCCGCGGCAGATGATCCGGGACGCGGTCCTGGAGGTCTGCGAGGAACTGGAATACGACCCGGTCAACAAAGGCGCTGTTCAGGTCGTCATCTCCATCCCCGGCGGGGAGGAGAGGGCGATGAAGACCTTCAACCCCAAGCTGGGCGTCGAAGGCGGCCTGTCGGTCCTCGGGACCTCGGGCATCGTCGAGCCCATGAGTGAGCAGGCGCTGAAAGACACCATTGCGGTAGAACTCCGTCAGGCGTTCGAACTCCAGAAGCAGGCCGGAGTACATCGCCCCGCGGTCCTCCTGACTCCCGGCAACTACGGCAAAGACTTCCTCGACGCACAGGGATGGTCGGACCTCGAGGTCCCGGTCGTCAAGATCTCCAACTACGTGGGCGACGCGCTGGACGCCGCCGTCTCCATCGGCTTTTCAGACATCCTGCTCGCCGGCCATATCGGCAAGCTCGTCAAGGTGGCGGGGAACATCATGAACACCCACTCTTCCGTGGCAGACAGCCGGATGGAACTGCTCGCGGCACACGCGGCGGTCTGCGGCGCTTCTCCGGACCTGACGGGAAAGATCCTGGACGCGGCCACGACGGACGCGGCGCTGGACCTGCTCGAAGCGGCCGGACTCAAAGACGCCGTCATGGCGCGGATCTCGGACGCGGTGCAGAAGAACCTCACCGCCCGCGCGGGAAAGCCGGTCGGCGCCGTCCTCTTCTCGAACGTCCACGGACTGCTGGCGGTCACCGGGAAGGCAGACGAACTACTCAGACAATGGAAGGAGGCAAACGGCCATGGCAGAACATAAGCACGAGCACGACGCCCTGGAGCACATCCTGTCGTACTCCTACGAACACAGTCAGGCGGCCTTTGTCTCGAACCTTCCGAAATCTCATAAGATCGAGACCGGCAAGGGCACCTTCTACGGGGTCAGTGTCGGCCCCGGAGACAGCGGCCTTCTGACCCTGAACGCGGTGCAGACCATCCTGCACTGCCCGGTCATCGCGGCTCCGAAGACCCGGAGCGGTGAGATGGTCGCGTACTCCATCGCCAAAGCCGGCATTGCCCGGTTCCTCGAACTGTCCTTCGGCCCCCGCATCACGGAGGCCGGCGACGACTCCTTCTGGGCGGCGAAGACGCTCCTGCCCCTGAACTTCCCGATGACGAACGACGCATCGGAGTCCAACGCGGCACACCGCCAGGCGGCCGACAACATCGAGCAGTTCCTCGACCGCGGTATGGACGTCGCCATGCTGAACCTCGGGGACGTCTCCATCTATGCCACCTGCGGGTACATCGCCGACCTCCTGAAGAAGGACGGCTACGAAACGAAGTTCGTGGCCGGTGTTCCGAGCTTCTGCGCGGCGGCTGCCACTCTGGGCACCTCTCTGACGGAAGCAGACACCCCGGTGTACATCATTCCGGGCGCGGCAGACAGCGAACTCTGTGACCGGCTCCTCGACGAGTACGGCACCAAGGTCCTCATGAAGACGGTCCGCACGCTGCCGGAGACTCTGAAAGCCCTGAAGGAGAAAGGTCTGGCTGAGACGACCTCGGTCGTCGTGAACTGCGGTCTTCCCGGCGAGCAGATCTACCCGACACTGTCCGAATTCGAGACCGCGCTCCTGGAGGCGCCGGAGTCCACGTACAGCTACTTCACGATCCTGCTGGTGAGACCCACGGAGGAAACGAAATGATCCATTTTGTCGGAGCGGGACCCGGAGCGGAAGACCTCATCACGCTGCGGGGCGCGAAGCTCCTTGAAGAGGCCGACTGCATCATCTATGCGGGCAGCCTCGTGAATCCGAACCATTTACTGCGTGCCCGGGAAGGGTGCGCGATCTATAACAGCGCCACCATGACGCTCGAAGAAGTCCTGGCCGTCATGGAAGAGCAGGAGGCGATGCACCGCACCACGGTCCGTCTCCATACCGGAGACCCCAGCATGTACGGCGCCATCCGGGAACAGATGGACGCGCTCGATGCGAAGGGCATCGACTATGACGTCACGCCCGGCGTCTCCAGCGTGTTCGGCGCGGCGGCAGCCCTGAACGCCGAGTTCACTCTGCCCGGCATCTCCCAGACCCTCATCCTGACCCGCATGGCGGGCCGGACCCCGGTCCCGGAGCGGGAAGAGCTGGAGAAACTGGCGGCCCACGGGTCGTCCATGGCCATCTTCCTGTCGGCCGGCCTTTTGAACGAAGTGGAGGAAGCGCTCTGCAAAGGCGCCTTCACGAAAGACTCGCCCGCCGCCATCGTGTACAAAGCGACCTGGCCGGAGGAGAAGACCGTGTACTGTACGGTCGGGACCCTGGCCGAGACCGCGGAGCGGGAAGGCATCCGGGCGACCGCGCTCATCTTCGTCGGAGACTTCCTGACGGAGACTCCGGAACGCAGCAAACTCTATGACCCGACCTTTACCACCGGGTTCCGGACCGCGAAAGGAGACCCTGAGTCTTGAAGATCGACATTCTCTCGTTCACCGCCAGAGGACACGCTCTGGCCGAACGCATCCATACCGCATTCACGGAACGCCCTCCGCAGCTGTCGAACGGGGCGCCGCGCCTCACGATGACCGTGGCCCGGTGCAATGAACCGCTCAGCCTCTCGGAGTGGACCACCCAGATGTTCGACCAGTCCGACGCCCTCGTGTTCGTCGGCGCGGCCGGCATCGCGGTGCGCGCCATCGCGCCGTTCGTGAAGAGCAAAGTGACCGACCCCGCGGTCGTCGTGGTCGACGAGGGCGGCTCGTACGCCATCCCCATCCTCTCCGGCCATCTCGGCGGCGCCAACGACCTCGCCCGCGCCATAGCGGAGCGCATCGGCGCCACGCCGGTCATCACGACGGCGACCGACGTGAACAACGTCTTCGCCATCGACGAGTGGACCCGGCGGCAGGGCCTCGTCATCCGAAACACCGAACGCATCAAACACATCTCGGCGTCGCTGCTCGCCGGCGAGATCGTACGGGTCGCGAGCGAGTGGCCCATTGCCGGTACATCGCCCAAGGGCGTCGAAGTGGAAGAACTCCACCGGACCCTGGAGGGCGAACTGCGGCCGCTGAAGCAGAAGCCGGACATCCTCATCACGAACCGGCGGGACGCGGCGAAACAGTACCCGGGCGCGCTGCTCGCGGTGCCGAAGAACGTCGTGCTCGGCGCCGGGTGCAAACGCAACGTGCTGCCCGTGAACTTCGAACTGCTCCTCACGCAGATCCTCGGCGAACTGGACCTGCTCGAAGAGTCGATCGACGCGGTCGGCAGCATCGACATCAAAAAGGACGAGCCGGGGCTCCTGGCCTTCTGCACCGTCCACGACTGGCCGCTCATCACGTTTTCCGCCGCCCGCCTGCGGGAAGTGGAGGGAGAGTTCACCGCGAGCTTCTTCGTCCGCAACGTCACCGGCGTCGACAACGTCTGTGAACGCAGCGCCAAGCTGTTGTCCGGCGGGACACTCATCAAAGAAAAAACGACCGGCAACGAGGTCACGCTCGCTGCCGCGGAACGCCCGACGTCCCTCGACTGGACCTGCGGGCCGGAGGAACTGTAGACCATGAAACGACTCTTTGTCGTGGGCATCGGCCCCGGGAAAAAAGAATACTTCACCGCGGAGGCCGTGCGCGCGCTCGAGGAGTCTGACGTCATCTACGGGTACCCGGTCTACACGGAACTCGTCGCGCCGCTGTTCCCGGAGAAAGAGTACCGGACCACCGGGATGCGTCAGGAGATGGAACGCTGCCGGCAGGCGCTCGCGTGCGCCGACGGCGGGCAGACGACCGCCCTCGTGTGCAGCGGAGACGCCGGCGTGTACGGCATGGCCAGCCCGGTGCTGGAACTGGCGACCGAGTATCCGGAGGTCGACATCTGCGTCGTGGCCGGCGTGACCGCCGCTCTGTCCGGCGCCGCCGTCCTCGGAGCGCCCCTCGGCAACGACTTCTGTGTCGTCTCGCTGTCGGACCTCCTGACCCCCTGGGAACAGATCGAGCGCCGGCTGAAGGCCGCCGCCCTCGGCGACTTCTCGCTGGTCCTCTACAACCCGTCGTCCCGAAGACGGAAAGACCATCTGAAGAATGCCTGCGACGTGTTGCTGGCAAACGGTAAATCGCCCGAGATGGTCTGCGGCTTCGTCCGCAACATCGGGAGAGACGGGGAAGAGGCGACGCTCTGCACGCTCGGAGAACTGCGCGACACCGAGGTCGACATGTTCACGACCGTGTTCATCGGCACGGCGGAGACAAAAGCGCTCCGGGACAAAATGGTCACGCCCCGCGGCTATGACCTGACAGGAGGGAACGCATGAAGATCCTGCTGTTCGGCGGCACGACCGAAGGCCGCATCCTGTCGGAGGCACTGGCAAAACGGGGAGACGACGTCACGGTCTGCGTGGCGACCGACTACGGTCGGGAAGAGCAGGCGCAGGTGAGCGGCGTCACCATCCTCACCGGCCGGAAAGGCCCGGAGGAGATGTGCGCCCTCATGGAGACCTGCGACCTGGTCGTGGACGCCACCCACCCCTATGCCACCGAAGTGACCGCCCTTCTGAAAGAGGCGGCCGGCGCGACCGGGACGAAGTACGTCCGGGTGAAGCGCACTCTTACAACGAACGAAGCGGGCACATCGCCCGACCACATACACTACTACGGCTCTGCCGCGGAAGCGGCGGACGCCCTGACATCCACGGAAGGCAACATCCTGCTGGCCACCGGGACGAAGGAACTGGCGGACTTCGCCGGGCTCTCCCCGGAACGGCTCATCCCGCGGGTCCTGCCGACGGCGGAGAACCTGGCTACCTGTGAGGCTCTGGGCATCCCGCGGCGGAACATCGTGGCGATGCAGGGGCCCTTTTCCACAGACCTCAATGCGGCGTTGCTGCGCCAGAAGGACATCCGGTTCTTCGTGACGAAGGACGGCGGGCCGACCGGCGGCTTCCCGGAGAAGGCGGAAGCGGCCGCGCAGGCCGGTGTGCCGCTCCTGGTCATCGCACCGCCGGAGGAAGAGGGACTGACCGTGGAAGAATTCCTGGAGGTTTCACAATGATCACCTATCTCACCGCCGTCGGCGGCGGTACCTTTCTGACTCTGACCGGAGAAGCGCTTCGCGCCCTGATGCAGGCCGATGTCATCTACGGATGGGAACGGACGCTCAAAGATCTGCCGGAGGACGTCACGGAGAACCGCGTCCCCATCAAGGACTCGGCGGAGCTGTTCGAACGGCTCAAACAGGATGAGGCGGCCAGAGAGCCGTCCATCGAGACAGCCGTCGTCGTCTACAGCGGCGACACCGGGTTCTATTCCGGCGCCCGCCTCCTGCTGCCGAAGCTGAAAGAGGCCGGCATGAAGGCGGAGGTCATCCCCGGCGTCTCGAGCATCCAGATCCTCGCTGCCCGGCTCGGCCGGCCCTGGCAGGACTGGAACCTGGTCTCGGCCCACGGCGTCGCCTGCGACCCCGTCGCGGAGGTCATGAAGGGGAAGACCACCTGCTTCCTCACCGGCGGGAAAGTCGGCGTCGTCGACCTCTGCAGAGCCCTGACGGACGCGGGCCTCGGCAACCTGTCCGCGGTCCTGGCGGAAGACCTCACCTATGAGACCGAGAACCTCAGCTTCGGCACGGTCCGGAGCCTTGTGGAACGGGAGATCAAAGGTCTGAACCTCCTGCTGGTGGAAGCGGCTCCCATGCTTCCGGCCCGCAGCGGCGGGTACCCGGACAGCTCCTTCGAACGGGGCAAAGTCCCGATGACCAAACGGGAAGTCCGCGCGGTCGCCCTCGCCAAACTGGGCGTCGCCCCGACCGACACGGTCTGGGACATCGGCGCCGGCACCGGCAGCGTCAGCGTGGAGCTGGCCCTGCAGGCGAAGGAGGGCAAAGCGTTCGCGATCGAGTACGACCCGGAGGCGCTGGTCCTCGCGCGCCGGAACCGGGAGCGGTTCTGCGCCTGGAACCTGACCATCGCGGAGGGCGCCGCGCCGGAAGGCCTGGAAGCCTGGCCGGCACCGGACGCCGTCTTCATCGGCGGCTCCCGCGGCAACCTGAAAGAGATCATCGACGCGGTCCTCGCCGCGAACGAGAAGGCCCGGATCTGCGTGACGGCCGTCACCCTCGAGACCCTCGAGGCGGCGCTCCACGCGTTCCAGTACCACGGCATCGAGGCGGAAGTCTCGGAAGTGTCCGTGGCCCGGACGTCCGCGGTCGGCTCGTACCACATGCTGAAAGGGCAGAACCCGGTCTTCGTGATCACAGGGAACTGCCATGAATAAACTTCTGTTCGCGGCGCCGGCCTCCGGCAGCGGGAAGACCACGGTCACCTGCGCGGTGCTGACGGCGCTGAAACGACGGGGTCTCCTCGTCCACGCGTTCAAGTGCGGACCGGACTATATCGACCCCATGTTCCACCGGGCGGCCCTCGGCATCCCGTGCCACAACCTTGACCTGTACCTCACGGAGGAAGACCGGCTGAAGACTCTGTTCGACCGGTACTCCGCCGGAGCGGACGTCATCGTGGCGGAAGGGGTCATGGGCTTTTACGACGGTGTCGGCGGCGTCACGCCGGAGGCCAGCGCCTGGCATGTCTCCGACGTGCTGGACCTGCCTGTCGTCCTGGTGGTCCGCCCGAAGGGCGCGAGCCTGTCCCTGAGCACTCTGGTGAACGGTCTGCGGACGGTGCCGGAGAGCGCCGGGCCCGGGAAGACCGACAGTCACATCCGCGCCCTCATCCTTTCGGATTGCTCTGAGATGCTGTACCGTTCCCTCAAACCGATGCTTGAACGCGAGACCGGGCTCCCGGTCCTCGGGTTCCTGCCGCATCTGGAAGACGCGCAGTTCGAGAGCCGTCACCTCGGCCTCGTGACCGCGGAAGAGGACCCGGACCTTCTCCGAAAACTGGACCTGCTGGCGGACGCCGCCGAGGCACACATCGACCTCGATGCGCTGCTCGCCCTGGGCGATGCACCGGCCGACACGCCGGACGCCGGTTCGGATCCCGGGCCCGGGGCTGCGTTCCCAGCGCCGGACGTCCGCATCGCCGTCGCGTCCGATGAGGCGTTCCGGTTCTGTTACGACGAGACGCTGGACGCGTTCCGGGAAGCCGGGATGGAACCGGTCTTCTTCTCACCGATGCACGACGACCGACTGCCGGAGGACATCCACGCGCTGTACCTGCCCGGCGGCTACCCGGAACTCCACGCGGAAGCGCTGTCCGCCAATCGGCAGATGCGGGACGCCATCCGGGAAGCAGTCCTGGCCGGACTGCCCACCGTCGCGGAGTGCGGCGGGTTCCTGTACCTCGGACAGAGCCTGACGACCCCGGAAGGGGAGGCGTGGTCCATGGCCGGTGTGCTGCCAGGTTCGGCAGAGAAGACCGGCAAACCGGTCCGGTTCGGGTATGCCGAACTGACCTCTAACGAATCGACCCTTGTGGCGGCCGCCGGGACCCCGGTGCGCATCCACAATTTCCATTACTACGAAAGCTCGGAACGGGGCGGGACGTACCTTGCCCGCAAACCCTTGAGCGGACGGTCCTACGAGACCGGCTTCGGGACGGAGACCCTCTATGCCGGGTTCCCGCACCTGTACTTCGCCGGGGCCCCGGACCTCTGTGCCCGCCTGGCGGAAGCCGCCCGGGCCTTCCAAACGAGATGACAAGATGATTTACACAGACCGGAAAACCGAATATGTCCTCGAGACCGTGAGCGCGATCACGCCCGCGGACGAGACGTTCCGCGACCGGGCCAACGCCCGGTGGAACGCCTGCGCCAAACCCCTCGGGAGCCTCGGCGTCCTGGAGGGCATGGTCACCGATCTGTGCACGCTCGAACAGACCCTCGCCCCGGACCTCGGGAAACGGGTGGCCGTCATCTTCTGCGCGGACAACGGTGTCGTGGCAGAAGGCGTGAGCCAGACCGGGTCGGAGGTCACCCGCCTCGTGGCGAACCAGCTGTCGGCCGGCCGCTCGTCGGTCAACCGCATGGCGTCGGTCGCCGGGGTGGAAGTGCTCCCGGTGGACATCGGGATGCTCGAGCCGGAGGGCGATGTACCGCCTCAGCTGCGGCAGTGTGCCGTCGCGCCCGGGACCGCGGACCTGATGCGGGGCCCCGCCATGACCCGGGAGCAGCTGTTCGCCGCCCTGTATGAAGGCATCCGCCTCGTCGAAGAACTGCGGGAGCAGGGGGCCGGTCTCCTGATCGCCGGAGAGATGGGCATCGGGAACACGACGTCCTCCAGCGCGGTCGCGGCGGTGCTGCTCGGGAAAGACCCGGACAGCGTCACCGGCAAAGGCGCCGGTCTCACCGACAAGGCGCTCATCCGAAAGATGGAGGTCATCCGGGAAGCCATCCGTGTGAACCACCCGGACCCGGAAGACCCTTATGAAGTATTGCGTACGCTCGGCGGGTTCGACCTCGCCGGCATGTGCGGACTGTACCTCGGCGGTGCGGCGTTCGGCGTCCCGATCCTGGCGGACGGGTTCCCGAGCGCGGTCGCAGCACTCTGCGCGGCGCGCATCTGCCCGAACGCGGCGAAGGCGATCTTCGCGAGCCACATCTCTGCAGAGCCGGCGGGACAGATGGTCCTGACCGCGCTCGGGAAAACGGCTCCCATCGCGGCCGGCATGCGCCTCGGGGAGGGCACCGGCGGGGTCGCCTGTGTCCCGCTGCTCGACATGGCGCTGGCCGTGTTCGAAGAGGCGTACACCTTTGAAGAGGGCGGCATCGAGCCGTATGAAACGCTATGACGACACTGGTGGTGGGAGGCGCGGCCTCCGGAAAGAGCGAATATGCGGAAGGCCTGACAGAGACGGCCCACGCCGCCGGTCGTGAGGCGCCGCTGTGGTATATCGCCACCATGGCTGCCCCGGACGACGAGAGCCGGGACCGTGTGCGAAAGCACCGGGACCGACGCGCCGGAAAAGGGTATGAGACCGCCGAGTGCCCGGACGGTGACGCGCTCGCCGCGTTCGCGGAGCGTCTGGAAGCGGATGCCGGAACGGCCGTGCTGCTCGACGACTTTGGAAACCTTGTGGCGAACGACCTCTTTGCCCCGGAACGGGCCGGAGAGGCGCTCGGACCGATGACAGACGAACAGGTGACGGCGCTGGTAAACCCCATCGCTCAGAGCCTCGAAATACTCCACCGGAAGGCCGGCACGCTGGTCCTCGTCACGAACGACGTGTTCGGGGACGGTCCGTCGGACGACCCCGGTGTGGACAACTATCTGCGCTGCCTGGCAGCTCTGAACCGCACGGTCGCGGCCTTCGCGGACAACGTCTGTGAAGTGACCGCCGGCCTGGCCGACTACTGCAAAGGAGGGGAACCTGTATGAAGACATTCTTCGAGACCATTCTCGTGGCCTTCGGGATGTTCTCCCGTGTCCCCGTTCCGCAGGTGGAGTGGAACGAAAAGAACCGGAAGTACTCGATGCTGGCGTTTCCCCTGGTGGGGCTGGTCCTCGGCCTCTGCTGGGCCGTCCTCGCGTCGGTCTGCCGGCACTTCGGTCTGCCGGGCCTCCTGACCGGAGCCCTGCTCACCGCGCTCCCGGTCCTGGTGGTGGGCGGCATCCATCTCGACGGCTACGCCGACGCGGTGGACGCGCTCAGCAGCCACGGGGACAGGGAGAAAAAACTGGCGATCATGAAAGATCCCCACGTCGGGTCCTTCGCGGTCATCCACCTCGTGATCTACTTCCTTCTCTGGTTCGCGGCCTGCACGGTCCTCGCGGAGAAGAGTGTTGAAGAGTGGCTGCTGGTCGGCCTGACCTTCGTCCTCTCCCGGTCTCTGTCCGGGCTGGCGGTGGCCACGTTCCCAATGGCGAAAGACACCGGTCTTGCGAAGTCCTTCGCGGACGACGCCGACAAGAAGTCCGTGCGCAACAGTCTGGCTGCGGTGCTGGTCCTCCTGGGCCTGCTCTTTATGGCCATGGACATCGTCGGCCAGCAGTTCCCGGAAGGGTTCTTCGCGGTCATGGCGGCCGTCGCGGTCTTCTTCTGGTACCGGTACATCGCCCAGAAACACTTCGAGGGCATCAACGGCGACCTCGCCGGCTGGTTCCTCTGCAAATGTGAGGTCTGGATGCTGGTGGCGGTCGCGGTCGCGGCATCGCTGTCGTAAGGAGGGACGGTATGGTATTGTTCATCGGCCCGCTCTACAGCGGCAAACATGAGGCGGCGAAGGCGTATGCCGAAGCGGCCGGGAAGCAGCTCGAAGACCTGAAGGTCTGTGAAGACGCCGCGGCACTGACCGACGCGTCGGAAGCGGCACAGTACGACATCATCCTCTGCACGGAAGTCGGCAGCGGGCTCGTCCCGGTCGACGGGGAAGAGCGGAAGGCGCGCGAAGCGGCCGGCCGGCTCTCCATCCGGCTCGCGGAACAGGCGGACGAAGTGTACCGCGTGGTCTGCGGCATTGCGAAGAAACTGAAATAAGAAGCGAGTCAAACACTCTATGGAATTCATTCTGGTACGACACGGCAAAACCGAATACAACGAACGGCGGCAGTACTGCGGCGCCCTGGACCCGGACCTTTCGGAACTCGGGCGGCAGGAACTGGAACGCTCTGACATAAAGACGTTTCTGGAACAGCACACTCCGGATATGGTCTTCTGTTCCCCGATGCAGAGAACGCTGCAGACCGCGGCCATCCTGCTCGACGGCAGGGACGTGCCGCTGGTGGCGGTCCCGGAACTGCGGGAGATCGACTTCGGAGACTTCGAGGGACGTTCCTATGAAGACCTGAAAGACGACCCCGCGTACACGGCCTGGCTCGACACGAACTGTGAGGGCCCCATCCCCGGCGGAGACTTCCCGGACGCCTTCCGGGACGACGTGGAGGTCTGCTTCGAGTCTCTCCTGGAGACCTGCCGGACCGAACGGGTGGAACGGGCGCTGGTCGTGTCCCACGGCGGTGTCCTCGGCACCATCCTCGAACGGTTCGCGGAACCGGAAAAACACTGGTACGACTACCAATTCCCCTGCGGGGGCTTCGCCGTCCTGAAAGACGGCTATATCGAAACAATGGGAGGTGGCACCACATGCTGACCTATGTAGCGATCCTGATCGGCTTCGTGCTCGATCTGCTCCTCGGCGACCCGGAGTGGATGCCGCACCCCGTGGTCCAGCTGGGCCGCGCGACGACGGCGATGGAACGCCGCCTGCGCAAGTGGTTCCCGAAGACCGAGAAAGGGGAGCGGGCGGCCGGACGCCTCATGGCATTCCTCCTGCCGTTCCTGACGCTCATCGTCGTCTTCGACTTCCTGTGGCTCTGCTACGAAGTCACTCCCTGGCTCTACCTCGCTATGCAGTCGCTGCTCTGCTGGCAGTGTCTCGCGATGAAGGACCTCGCGTCTGAGAGCACCAAGGTACAGAAGGCCCTGGAGGCCGGCGATTTGGAGAAGGCCCGCAAACAGGTCTCCCGCATCGTCGGACGGGACACGGAAAACCTGACCGCCGGCGGCGTGACCCGCGCGGCCGTGGAGACCGTCGCCGAGAACTTCTCGGACGGCGTCATCGCTCCGCTCCTCTGCATGCTGGTGGGCGGCGCTCCGCTCGCCCTGACCTACAAGGCCATCAACACGATGGACAGCATGGTGGGCTACAAGAACGAAAAGTACGTGAACTTCGGCCGCGGCCCCGCCAGACTCGATGACGTGGCCAACTGGATCCCGAGCCGCATCTCCGCGTTCCTGTGGATGGCGGCGGCCGGTCTCACCGGCAACAGCGCGAAGGGCGCGTTCCGCATCTGGAAACGGGACCGCCGGAAACACGCGAGCCCGAACGCGGGCCAGACCGAGGCCGCCTGCGCCGGTTCGCTCGGCGTCCGCCTCGCCGGACCCATCTCCTATTTTGGAGAACCGGTGGAGAAGGAATACATCGGCGACAGGGACCGGAAGATCACGCCGAAAGACATCGGGAAGGCGAACCGCATGATGATCGTGGGTTCCGTCCTCTGTCTCTTCCTCGGCCTCGCCATCCGCTTCGCGGTCTGCTACTACAACGATTGGATCATGATCTGATGAACGATAGAATCACCCTCCGCCCCTTCGACCACGGAGGCGCGGCGCGGGAAGGCCAGCTCGACTTTTCCGCGAACATCAGCCCGCTGGGCGTGCCCGGACCGGTAAAGGAGGTCCTGCGGGACCTCGCGGCCGGCGACGACTTCGCCCGGTACCCGGACCCGGACTGCACCGCACTGCGGGCAGCCATCGCAGGGCGGGAAGCGGTCCTGCCGGAGCAGGTGCTCTGCGGGAACGGCGCCGCGGACCTCATCTACCGGTTCGTGACGGCGCTGCAGCCGAAGCGGGCGCTGGTCCTGCAGCCGACGTTCTCGGAGTACGAGAACGCCCTGGCTCTGGCCGGCTGCGGCACGGAGCGGGTCCTCCTGACGCCGGACACCGGTTTCGTCTGGCCGGACGATCTGCCGGACCGCCTGGCGCCGGAACTCGACCTGCTCGTCTTCTGTTCCCCGAACAACCCGACGGGCGTCAGCGCGCCGGTCGAACAGCTGGAACAGGTGCTGGACCGCTGCGCGGACCGGCACATCGCGGTCCTGTGGGACGCCAGTTTCCTGGACTTTTCCGCCAATGCGGATGCGTACCGCGCGGTCATGCGAAGCGCCCGGGACAGACAGCAGGACCTGTACGTTCTGAACTCATTCACGAAACTCTACGCCCTCGCCGGTCTGCGGCTGGGCTATCTTCTGACGCCGGATGCCGGCAGCCGCTCGAAGCTGCAGGCGGCAGGCGCTCCCTGGACCGTCTCGACGGCTGCCCAGGCGGCAGGCGCCGCGGCCCTCGGCTGCGATGACTACGTCGCGAAACTGCGCCGGTATATCGCGAACGAAAAAGAGGACCTGAAAATGGCCCTGGATGCCCTCGGGGTCCGGGTCGTCCCCTCGGACGCCAACTTCTTCCTGCTCCGGACAGAGCGGGAGGACCTCGCGGACGTGCTCGAAAACGAGTACGGCATCGTCGTGCGGCGGGCCGGGACCTTCCCGGGTCTCGACGCCCACTGGGTCCGCGTGGCGGTGCGCGGCAGGGACGACGACCAAACACTGATCCGCGCGCTGAAGGAGGTGCTGGCACATGGCTAAACCGATCATGGTACAGGGCACCATGTCCGGTGCCGGGAAGAGCCTTCTGGTGACGGCCCTCTGCCGCATCTTCACGGAGGACGGCTACCGGGTCGCCCCGTTCAAGAGCCAGAACATGGCCCTCAACAGCTATGTGACGAACGACGGCCTCGAGATGGGCCGCGCCCAGGTGGTCCAGGCGGCCGCCTGCGGGAAAGAGCCGGACGTCCGCATGAACCCGGTCCTCCTGAAACCCAGCACGGACACCGGGAGCCAGGTCATCGTGAACGGCGAGGTGCTGAAGCACATGCCGGCGGCGGAGTACTATGCGTTCAA
>JAZOTY010000073.1:0-16723 GCA_045657845.1 Acutalibacteraceae bacterium
CGAGTTGATGATCTGCGGGACGCTCTGGGAAATGAGCTGCCGCATGGTGTCGACGTCGTTCGTGTAGACCGACATGATGTCGCCGTGCGAGTGTGTGTCGAAATATTTGATAGGCAGGGACTCCATCTTGTGGAACAGGTCCACACGGAGCCTCCGGAGAGAGCCCTGCGTGACGTTGATCATCAGGCGGTTGTAGAGCCAGGAGGAGAACACGCCGATGAGGAACACGCCGACCATCTTGAGGACGGCCTGCGCGAGGGGCCCGTAATCCGGGTCCGCCATCTTGGTCAGCGGGACGATGTAGTCGTCGACGAGGGTCCGCATGAAGAGCGTTCCGATGATGGTCGCGACGCCGGACAGGATGATGCAGATGACGACGATGACAAAGTACCATTTGTACCCCGCCATCATGTAGTTCCAGACCCGTTTGAACAGCTTGCCCGGGTCCTTGACCTTCTCTCCTCCGCGGAGCATGACGCCTCTCGGAGGTCTGTTTCCGCGTCCGACGGTCCTGGGTCTCTGTTGTTCTGCGGTTGCAGCCTGTGCCACGGAAATGCCTCCTTTCTTACTGAGGTTCGTCGAAGTCTCCGCCACCGTTCATCTGGGTGTCGTAGATCTCCTGATAGATCGCGTTGGTCGCGAGCAGGTTCTCATGGGTGTCGAAGGCGTCGATGCCGCCGTCATCCATGACGATGATGCGGTCGGCGTCCTGGACGGACACGATCCGCTGCGAAATGATGATCTTTGTGGTCTCCGGGATGTCTTCCGCGAAGCTCTTCCGGATGCGCGCCTCCGTCGCGGTGTCGACCGCGCTCGTGGAGTCGTCGAGGATGAGGACCTTCGGGTCTTTCAGCAGGGCCCGGGCGATGCACAGCCTCTGCTTCTGACCGCCGGACACGTTCGTGCCGCCCTGTTCGATGTGCGTCTGATAGCCGTCCGGCATCTCCCGGATGAACTCGTCGGCGCAGGCGATCTGACAGGCCCGGACACATTCCTCTTCGGTCGCGTCCTCCTTGCCCCAGCGAAGGTTTTCGATGAGGGTTCCGGAGAACAGTTCATTTTTCTGAAGGACCACAGACACCTTGTCGCGCAGGGTCTGCAGGTCGTATTCTTTGACGTTGTGGCCGCCGACATAGA
Source organism: Acutalibacteraceae bacterium (assembly GCA_045657845.1). GTDB lineage: Bacteria > Bacillota > Clostridia > Oscillospirales > Acutalibacteraceae > RUG420. The sequence goes on from JAZOTY010000073.1 coordinate 1,138, forward strand.
CGCCGCCGTAGGGGCGCACCGCGCCTTCCGGGGTCGGGTCGGGGTCGTAGAGCCGGCTGATGAGACTCACGAGGGTCGACTTTCCGCAGCCGGTGCCGCCGATGATGCCGATGGTCTCGCCGGAACGGATCTCGAGGTCGATGTCGTGCAGGTTCTCGTCCCCTTCCCCGTCTTTCTTGTAGGTGAAATGGACGTTGTCGAACCGGATGCTGCCGTCCGGCACCTCATAAAGCGGGTGCTCCGGGTTCACGATGTCCGGCTCTTCGGTCAGGACTTCCGTGATCCGGTCGGCGGACGCGGCACTCATCGTCAGCATGATGAGGATGGCCGCGAGCATCATCATCGAGAACATGGCGCTCATGACATAGCTGAAGAGCGACGTCAGAGTACCCGTGGTCATCGTGCCCTCGACGATGAAGTGGGCACCGAACCAGCCGATGCCGATCATGACGGCGTAGATCGCCAGCATCATCCCGGGCATCATGATGACCATCCGCTTCTCCGCCTTTACGAACAGGTCGTAGAGGTTGAACGCGGCTTTCATGAACTTCTCATCTTCGTAGTCTTCCCGGACGAAGGCCTTGACGACGCGGATGGCGGAGACGTTCTCCTGGACGCTCGCGTTGAGGTCGTCGTACCGTTTGAAGACTTCCCGGAACAGGCGCATGACCTTCATGCCGAGAGTGGCGGCGATGACGGCGACGAGCACCAGGACTCCGAGGAACATGAGAGAGATCTGTTTGTTGATGATGAGGCACATCACGAGGCTGAAAATGAGCATCAGCGGCGCGCGCACCGCGATGCGCAGGATCATCTGGAACGCGTTCTGGACGTTCGTGCAGTCTGTCGTCATCCGGGTGATGAGGCCCGCCGTGCTGAATTTGTCGATGTTCGAGAAGGAATAGGTCTGGATCTTTTCGTACATCGCCTTGCGCAGGTTCCGTGCAAAACCCGTGGACGAGAGCGCGCCGAACCAGCCCGCTCCGATGCCGAACAGGAGGCTCAGAGCAGCCATTCCAAGCATGACAGCGCCGTATTTCAGGACGTTGCCCATGTTGCCCGCGCTGATGCCGCGGTCGATGATCATGGCGGTCACGTACGGGATGAGGACCTCCATGACGACCTCGAGGGCCGTGAAGAGCGGGGTGAGTGCCGTTGCGGTCTTATACTGTTTGATCTCCCGCAGCATAGGGGAATACTTCAATTGCTGCACGACCTTTCTATAGGAAGGAAGCCGGCTGAGCTCCAGCCGTCCGCCAGTCAGCTCTTATGGTTGTCGAGGACTTCCGCGATGAAGTACCGCGGTCTGTGTTTCGTTTCGAGATAGATCTTCCCGACGTAGTCGCCGACGATGCCGAGCGAGGTCAGGACGAGGCCGCCGACGGTCCAGAGGCTGGACTGGAGGAGCGCCGTGTCGTTTTCGTGGTCCGACTTCACGTAACGGGCCAGCGAGACGGGCAGAGAAGCCGCGCCGCACGCCGTGGTCACGAGCCCGAGCGCCAGGATGGACTGGATGGGCCGGTCGGACAGCGAGGTGATGCCGTCGAGCGCGAAGGCCAGCATCTTTTTGAGAGGGTACTTGCTGACGCCCGCGAACCGCTCGCCGCGCTCGTATTCGACGGTGGCCGTCTTGTAGCCGATCATCGGGACCATGCCGCGAAGGAAGAGGTTCACCTCTTCATACTGCGAAAGGGCTTCGAGGGCCCGTCTGCTCATGAGGCGGTAGTCCGCGTGGTTGAAGACCACTTCGGCGCCCATGATCTCCATGAATTTGTAGAACCCTTCCGCCGTGAAGCGTTTGAAGAAGGTGTCGGTGTCCCGTGCGGAACGGACGCCGTAGACGATGTCGCAGCCCTCCAGGTACTTGTCCACCATGGCGTCGACGGCATCGATGTCGTCCTGCAGGTCGGCGTCCATGGAGACGGTGCAGTCCGCGAGGTCCTTCGCCGTCATGAGACCGGCCAGCAGGGCATTCTGATGCCCCCGGTTCCGGGACAGTTTGACGCCGGAGAAACGCGGGTCTTCCTCGTGGTAAGCGCGGATCATCTCCCAGGTGCGGTCCTTCGAGCCGTCATCCACGAAGAGGACGCGGCTTTCTTCGGACACTTTGCCCGCGGCCGCGAGGTCCGATAGCTTGGCCTTCAGACGTTTCGAGGTCTCGGGGAGCACCTCTTCCTCGTTGTAGCAGGGAACGACGATATACAAAACAGGTTTGTTCATGTTGATTGCCTCTATAGTCTCAGTTTAATTGCTGCCGAGGTACTGTGCGAATGCCGCGCCGCCTTCAGACAGGCAGTCGAAGCTGTGGGTCAGGGGCAGGAGCACGGTCAGCAGCAGGACCGCTCCGAGGACACACGCTTTCACGTAGTCCCCTTTCCCCTCCTTGCCGAAGTCTCTGTTCTGCGCTTTGCCGGCGATCCACGCGAGAAGCGAGCGGAAGCCGAGCACCGCGAGCGGCAGGAGCAGGACGAAATACGAGATGGTGTACTGGCCTTTCGCCTCCCAGACGCAGTGGAAGACAAAGCCGCCGAGCGCGGTGATCTGCAGGAGCAGGCTGTCAAAGAACCGTTTGTCCTTCCGGGCAAAGATCAGGTAAAACAGCGCTCCGGCGTACGCCCAGAACTGGAGGACGTCGAGGAACTGGCCGAGGGCCGTGGAGCCCCTCGGGCTCAAAACGCGGTTCAGCCAGCCGGGCCGCTCGTTCTGCGTCTGCCGGACCTGGGAGGTCCAGAGACTCTGGAACAGGGGGTCCGCCCACTGGGACGCGTTCTTCCGCAGGAAGAAACGGCCCGCGTTGGACGGCGACTTCAGGTAGGCGACCGAGTCGGAGATGCTCGCCTTCGCCAGTTCGCCCTGTTTGTCGGCATCGTAACCGCTCTCGATATAGGACTCTTTGTTGAATTCGTTATACCAGCCGTCGCACTTGACGGGGTTCACCTGGAGGCCCATCGCCACAAAGGCCATAGTGGAGACACCGTTCGAGAGGTCTCCCCCGGTCTTGTGCTCAAGAGCAGCCGTCGTGCCCCAGGACTGGAGCGCGTAGACCGCGATGACCAGGACCGCCACCAGCGTGTTGCGCAGCTGTTTCTTCCGCAGTGCCTCCGCCAGCGCGTGCAGGACGATGGCCACGAGGAAGATGAGGTAGTTGTTCTTGACCGCAGAAGCCGCGACGATGAGGAGCACCGTCAGGACGAGGTCCCGGACCCTGTGGGTCTCAAGATAGTTCAGTTCGAAATACATGGCGCCCAGTGCCAGCGCAAGCCCTAAGAGGTTGCCGTACTGGAACGACGTGTAGAAGAGCAGGGGCAGCGTGAAGAGCCCCGCGAGAAGGGTCAGGAGTTTTTCGAACGGCGTGGCCCCGAGTTTGCCGGCCAGGGCCGACAGCAGGAGCAGGGTCGCGATGTACGCCTCTCCGTTCATCGCCTCAAAGACGACGTAGTTCATGCCGCCGAAGAGCTTCGTCAGAAGCAGTTCGAGGAGCAGAAGACCGGTCTGGTTCGGGTACATGGAGAGGTACCCGCCGGGCTGAAAGTCCTCATAGTTGCCGACGTTCAGCCGGTCCGCCGCCTGCATGACGAAGAGCTGGTCCTGTTCGGGGACGATCTGGTTCCCGTAGACCCAGAGGATGGCCAGGACCGTGCCGGCGCCGAGGAGCCCGACCTGCCATTTGTGGTAGAGCAGTTCGTCCTCATTGACCCGGGCGATGTACGACGTCACCTTTCCACTCTTCCCGAGGAAGAACAGGGCCGCCGCGAAGACCGCGAGGTACAGGACGTTCCGCCAGGCCGCGTCGTAAGTCAGGAAGACCTTCTCGGTCCAGTCCCCGATGAGGAACGTGGTCGAGCTGCCGGAGAGCAGCAGGAGCACGAGCGCGACGACAAAAAACAGTCCGCTGATGAGCCCTTTGTACCCGGTCTCGAATGCTTTCATGAGAGGTCCTCCTTTCAAAGATGTTCTTAACTAAGTAATTATAAAGGGTTTTACCTCAATAGGCAAGTGGCCGGAGCTTTCGACCGGGTTCCGAAGAAAGGGGCCGCAGAGCCACCCGTTTCTTCTCCCCTGAATTGCTGCGGTGGAAAGTTCCGGCAAAAAAAGGACCCCTGTTCAGGGGTCCTTGGAAACGTTTTACAGCTGATAATCGGCGACGATGGCGTCGGAGAGTTCCTTCTTCATGCCCTCTTCGTCGAGTTTCTGGCCGATGATGACGAGACGGTTCACGCGGTCGCCGTAGACATCGTCCCAGTCCTTGGCGAGGTCCGGGTACTCCGCAAAGGCTTCCTGACGGTCGCGCTCGGTGGCGGCGGCCAGCCAGATGCCGTCGGGCTGGATGGTGACCTGACGTCCGGCCTGTTCCAGGATGAAGGCGTCGTTCGGGTTCTCGGAGAACCAGACATAGCCCTTGGTCCGGATGACGTTGACCGGCCAGTCCATGAAGACTCTCTGCAGTTTGTCCATGTCGAACGGTCTGCGGTCCTCAAAGATGAAGGTCTGGATGTTGTACTCGTAGAGCTCGCCCTCACCGTGGTGATGGTGGTGATGGTGGTGGCCGTGACCGTGCTCTTCTTCGTGATCATGGTCGTGATGATGGTGCTCATGCTCCTCATGATCGTGGTCATGATGCTCATGATGATCATGCTCGTCATGGTGCTCGCCGTGGTGCTCGTCGTGGTCCTCGTCCTCGTTCTCGATGGCCTGGATCCAGCCGGCGGACATGGCGACTTCCTCATAGTTGAATCGGTCGGTGTCGAGGACTTCGTCCATCGGGACATCGCCGTACTCGCAACGGATGATCTTCGCTCTGGTCTGCAGCGCGCGCAGGACGGCTTCGATCTGCTGAAGGTCGGCCTCTGTGACGAGGTCGCACTTGTTCAGCATGATGGTGTCGCAGAACTCGATCTGCTGGATGATCAGGGACGCGAGGTCCTCTTCGTCTTCCGGGACTTCCCGCAGGACTTCACCGCAGCTGAACTCGTCTTTCAGACGGGCGGCGTCGACGACGGCAACGATGTTGTCGACGTGGACGATCTCCGGCATGCCCTGGCGCTTGGTCGCCTCGCTCATCATGGTGATGGTCTGGGCGATGGGCATCGGCTCGCAGATGCCGGACGCCTCGATGACGATGTAGTCGTATTTGTTGGAGCAGGCCAGGTCGGACAGCTGCTGGGCAAGGTCTTCGGAGAGAGTGCAGCAGATGCAGCCGTTGGTCAGGGGGATGAGGTCCCCGTCCTGCATGGTGACGCCGCCGCCGCTCTTTTCGATGAGGCGGGCGTCGATGTTGATCTCGCCGATGTCGTTGACGATGACGGCGATCCGGTGTCCGTTGGGCTGAGCCAGGACTTTATTCAGAAGCGTGGTCTTGCCGGCGCCGAGGTAACCCTCGACGAGGCAGACTTTACAGGGGGTATATTCTGCGCTCATGGGGAAATACTTCCTTTCTTTGATTTTACAAGTGGTTATTATAACGCATTGTGCACAATAAAACCACTATTATTTTGCACAAATATACAGAAAGACAGGGACGGTCCCCCGTCCCTGTCTGTTTTCGTTTTTCCACTGTCACCGGTCGACTTTTCTGACCTGCGGTTCCATGTCCTCCACCTTCGAGCGCGGGTTGCCGCAGCTCTTGCCGGCGGCGTGGATGGAACAGGCGTCCGCACTGGCGCACGAATCGCAGGCGGTGATCCCCTTCCGCCGGTCCGCCACCATTTTGCGGATGACGAGTACGACGAGAATGACCAGGAGAACAGAGACCAGAACGGTCCCGGCATTGGCGCTGAGCCAGGTCATGGAGAACACCTTCTTTCGGTTCCCAGTATAACCGATTTACTACGCTTTGGAAACCTTGACTTCTTCTGTCAGGGTCGTCGCTTCTTTATAGGGCCGGAAGAGCTGGAAGCCCATGAGACCGAGAAGGGCGATCGCGACGATGAGACCGACCGGGTTCGCGGCGCCGGAGACGGCGAGGCCGATCTGATAGATGATCAGGGCGACGCTGTAAGCAAACAGGCACTGATAACCGATCGCGAACCAGGTCCATTTGGCGCTGTTCATCTCTCTCTTGATGGCACCGATCGCTGCAAAGCAGGGAGCGCAGAGCAGGTTGAACGCCAGGAAGGAATAACCGGCCAGCGGAGTGAGGTGGGCAAAGTCCAGGACGCCGAAGACGCCGACAACCTCTTCTTTGGCCACAAGGCCCATGATGGTGGCGATGGTGGCACGGATGTCATCGAAGCCCAGAGGAGCAAAGATCCATTTGATGCCGTTGGAGATCATGCCGAGGATACTGTCCTCCAGTTCCATGTCGGGGTTGAACCCGCCTTTTCCAAAGACGGAGCCGAACCAGATGACGATGGAGGCCAGAAGGATGATGGTACCGGCCTTTTTGATGAAGGACGAACAGCGCTCCCACATGCTTCTGAGGACCGCGCCGGCAGTGGGCATATGGTATGCCGGGAGTTCCATGACGAAGGGCGCCGGCTCGCCCGCGAAGGGCTGCGTCTTCTTCAGCATGATGCCGGACACGATGATGGCGGCAATGCCGAGGAAGTAGGCGGAGGGGCCGACCCACCAGGCACCGCCGAAGAGGGCAACGGCGATCATGGAGATGATGGGAAGCTTGGCTCCGCAGGGGATGAACGTGGTCGTCATGATGGTCATGCGGCGGTCACGTTCGTTTTCTATCGTACGGGAGGCCATGACGCCGGGGACGCCGCAGCCCGTTCCGATGAGGATCGGGATGAACGATTTACCGGAGAGGCCGAACTTGCGGAAGATCCGGTCCAGGATGAAGGCGACACGGGCCATGTAACCGCAGGACTCGAGGAACGCGAGGAAGATGAAGAGGACCATCATCTGGGGCACGAAACCGAGGACGGCGCCGACGCCGCCGATGATCCCGTCGAGGATGAGGCCTTTCAGCCAGTCGGTACAGTGGAGGGCATCCAGCCAGTTCTCGACCATGACCGGGATGCCGGTGACCCAGACGCCGAAGTCGGCCGGGTTCGGGACGCCGTCCGCTTCGAGCGCGGCGTCGACCGTGTCGGCGATGTCGAAGCCGGCGTCCGCCATGGCGTCGCCGTAGTTGCCGAAGGCTTCGTCAAAGTCTCCGAAAGAGCCGTCCGCGATGGCGCCCTGCACGTCTTCCGCGCCGGTGACGCCGGCCGCGACCGCTTTGTCCACGGCGGCCTTCACATCATCGGTGAAGATGGTGCCGGAGGCGTAGTCATCCATCGCGTCGTTGTAGGCGGAGGTCCCGATGTGGAACAGGTGCCAGCCGTCTCCGAAGACGCCGTCGTTGGCCCAGTCTGTGGCCCAGGTGCCGACGGTGGTGACGGAGACATAATAGACCAGGAACATGACCGCGATGAAAATGGGAAGGCCCAGCCAGCGGTTGGTGACGATCTTGTCGATCTTATCGGACGTCGAGAGTTCTCCGACGTTTTTCTTCACATAGCTGTCCGAGATCATATCGGTGATCCGGGCATACCGTTCGTTGGTGATGATGGACTCGGAATCGTCATCCTCCGCCGTCTCCACGCGGACGATCTCGTCCTCCACCGCTTTCGCGATGTCGTCAGAGAGGCCCATCGACGAGAGGACCTTGTCGTCCCGCTCGAACAGTTTGACGGCATACCAGCGCCGCTGTGCCTCCGGGATATCCGGGAGGGCAAGGGCTTCGATCTTCGTGAGAGCCGCTTCGACATCGGACGAGAAGGCCTGCGGCTTCGGGAGCATGCCTGTCTTCGCCACCTTGATGGCGGCCTCCGCGGCATCCATGACAGCGGTGCCCTTCAGAGCGGAGATCTCCACGACCGGGGCGCCCAGTTCTTTCGCGAGCTTCCGGATGTCGATCTCGTCGCCGTTCTTTTCGACGATGTCCATCATATTGATCGCGATGACCGTCGGGATCCCCAGTTCCACGACCTGCGTCGTGAGGTAGAGGTTCCTCTCGAGGTTCGTACCGTCGATGAGGTTCAGGACCGCATCGGGATGTTCCCCTAACAGGTAGTTTCTGGCAACGACCTCTTCCAGTGTGTACGGAGAGAGGGAGTAGATGCCGGGAAGGTCGGTAATGGTGACATCTTCATGGTTTTTGAGTTTACCTTCTTTTTTCTCGACCGTGACTCCGGGCCAGTTACCGACGTACTGGTTGGAGCCGGTGAGCGCGTTGAACAGTGTGGTCTTGCCACAGTTCGGGTTGCCCGCAAGGGCAATGCGCATATCCATTGAACAGGATCCTTTCTCTATCTCGTTTCAGACCTTATTCCACTTCGATCTTTTCCGCGTCTTCCTTGCGGATCGACAGTTCGTACCCGCGGATCGTGACTTCTACCGGATCTCCGAGCGGGGCGACTTTTCGGATGTGGACGGTGGCACCCTTGGTGATGCCCATATCCATGATGCGGCGTTTGACCGCTCCTTCGCCGTGCAGTTTTTTGACGACGACATCGCTTCCGATCGAAGCATCTCGCAGTGTTTTCATCGTTTATCCTCCCTTGCGGGCTCAGATCATGATCTTCTGAGCCATTTCCTTGCTGATAGCGATCCTCGTCTCTTTGACATTGACGATGAGATTGCCGCACATCGTATTGATGACCTGGACGGTCCCATCGACGACGAAACCGAGCTCTGCCAGATGTTTTTTGACAGCAGGAGTCCCGCCTACCCGCTGAATGACATAATCTTTTCCGGGGTCCGCAAAAATCAACGGCATCATTCATACACTCTCCTTACAAAGCATTGCGGTTAGTGAGCGCTAACTCATAGAGATAAAAAAAGCAACCGCTATAAGTTAGCTTTTGCTAACCTTCCAGACTACAAGTCTACACGAAAAGTTAGCATAGGACAACTATAGATTGCTCACAATTTGTTTTTTCTGTACGGTTGCCAAATTCGGTCGGTTATTTTACAATTAAAAATGTATTTTTCCACAGGAAAAGAGGTGTGCCCATGGCCCGTCCCGATATGTTGAAGACCGCATTGAGCGAACGCAGGCTTTTGTTTCGCGACCACATGAGGAAGGTCGTTCAGATCGCCATCCCCGCATTGATGGCCTCACTCCTCTTCTTCCTGATGAATCTGGTGAACTACATCATCCTGGCGCTGTTCACGGACTACACGTCGATCGCCTCCTACGGCATCATCTCTTCGTATACGAACCTCGCCGCCGGATTCTTCGTTCCCATCTCCATGGGGACCGGGTACATGCTGGAACGCGCGCAGAGTACCGGAGACCCTTATAAAGCGCAGAGCGTCATCAATTCGATGACCCTCCTGACCATCCCCATCGGGCTCGCCAGTACCGTCTTCGCGTACTTCATCGCGCCCGCCTACATCTGGCAGGTCGTCACACCGGAGGAGATCAAAGACGCGACCACCATGTTCCTGCGGTTCTTCTCGTTCACCTTCATCCCCATCCTGTACTTCAGTGTCACGACATCGATCCTCATCAACTCCGGTGAGCGGACCGTGCCCATTCTGGCGGAGATCAGCGCTCTGGCGCTCCACGTCAGTTTTTCCTACATCTTTGTCGGACTCTTCGCGTGGGATATTCGAGGCATTGCCATTTCCGCCATCGTATCCCAGATCATCGCCTCCCTCATCAACACCCACCAGCTCCTGGTGCTCCGGCGAAAATCCATCGCGAAGCCGCCCGTCAGGGTCGACTGGCCGATCATCAAAGAACTGGCCAAAGAAGAGCGCGTGCTCGTGTTCATCGCATTCCTGGGCGGCGTATTTGCCATTTTCCTGCAGTTCTACATCGACGGGATCGGCATCCCGACCATCGCCAGTTTCGCGCTGTTTTTCCTCTTCCAGGACCTGCTGTTCATCCCGATCCATGCCCTGCGCGCCCCTGCCCGGAACCTGTCAAAAGAGTTCTACGAACTCGAAGGGAACGATGGGCTGCTCGGCATCATGACCCCCATCCTCTTCCTGGCCGTTATCTACAGCCTTCTGCTCGTCCCCATCACACGGCTCATCGGTCCTCCGCTGTTCATGCTCTTTTCCCACGACGCGGAAGTCACCGCCGTCGCAATGCGCCTGGTGAACCTGGTCTCGAGCTACTACATCTTTTACGCGATCTCCACGCTTCTATCTTCCAGCCTGGAAGGGCTCGGAAAGAAACGTCTGATCATGTATATGAACATAGGGTTCAACTTTATCGGCCGGCTCCTGGTCCTCATCCTTGCAGCCATGCTCATCCAGGGCGACGAGAGTATCGCCATCTGCTATCCCGTCTCCTGGGCGCTCTGTAGCGCCGGTCTGGGGATCTACTACGTCGCGACCTATTCCAAGTCCCGAAACTATTCCCTCTGATGACAAAATAATACGCCGGACACATTCCTCCTCGGAATGGGTCCGGCGTTTTCCTTTGTTCGTCGGTCAGCGCAGGATGTCGCTCTTCATGAAGCCGTCCGGCGTGCTGATGTAGATGTGTTCGAGGTCTTCCGCGGTCTCGTCCTCGTAGTCGTAGTAGAGGATCATGTCGTGGAAGGTCATCAGGTACTTGCAGTCCTCGTCGCGGGTGACCCGTTTCGGGGTGCCGCCGCTCTTGGAAATGCTGTAGATCTGCCCCATGTGCTCATCGGAGACGAAGTAGACCTTGTTGCCGATGCCGACCAGCGCCGTGCCCTCACGGACCGTGGCGAGCTCGGTCATCTCCCCGTCTTTCAGGGACACGCGGATGAGGTTCCAGGCGGTCGTCGGCTCCTCTTCGACAGCCTCTTCGTCTGTCTCGGCAGCTGCCTCTTCCGTCTGTTCGTCCTCCGCGTCTTTGGCGGTGGTCTCTTCCTCTGCGGACTCCTTGTCCTCTTCCGGCACGATATCCCGTTCGGCGATGTAGTATCCATTGCCCTTACTGCCGAGGAAGAAGCTGGAGACGGCCTCCTCCGTGATTCGGGTGTCGGTGCCAGTCAGGAGACTGTAAGCGTGTTCCGTGTTTTCATCTTCGGTGTTGCGGTAATAGACTTTATCGCCCACGACGTACGCGTCTTTCATCGCTTTTCCGGTGATCTTGACGTTGTTCTCCCCGTCGAAGTCACAGCAGAAAAGGCCGTTCTTCGTGGTGTAGTACAGTTTTTCGTTGACGATCTGCAGGGACTGCAGTTTGCCGTCGATGAGCGTGGTGACGGCTTCTTCCGGATCTTTTTCCTTCGTGTCGACGGCGACGAGCCGGTCCGGGAGACAGGCATAGACCGTCTTGTCCCACTCGTGGACGTAGCGCGGATGGACCCCTTCGACCAGCATCACCGCGGAAGAACTGTCGGTGTTCTTCGAAAGGAAGCCGTCATCGGCGGAACCGATGTAGCCGTAGCCGAAGATCTTTTTGTCGTCGATGAAGAAGCTCGCGCCGTTGTTCGCGTTGCTCCAGGCCTCCTGGACCTTGTCATAGTCGATGTCGACATACTTCCCGGACAGAGACTTGTTCGCGAGGAAAACGGCAAAGGCGTCCATGCCGTCCTGCTTGTCCGTGTCCATGTACCCGGCGACGACGCCGATATCACGGTCCTCTGAATACCAGGAGACCGTGTTGCCGGCTTCCTCGAGGACTCCGTTCTTCTCAAAGCCGCGGGCTTTCAGCTCTTTGGTCCAGACGTTCAGAGCGTCTTCCGGCAGATCGCCCAGAGAATACACAAAGACCGTCTCCGGGTCGACGCTCATGCGTTCGGCCGCGGCAGCCGCCAGCTTCGCGTTGCTTTCAGCACCGGCGATGCTCCCGAGGTCCGGGATGTTGCTGTACCCTTCATACGATGCGATGGTGGGGGCCTGTTCCCCCGAGCCGTTCGGCTGACACGCGGTCAGAAGCAGGACGGTCGAGAGGAGGATGGCCAATATAAGAATGAAATATCTTTTCATAGCAGTCAGACTCTCCTTTGTTTTTATCATAGTAACCTGTTTACGCTTTTGCAATAGACAAATTTTTAATGATTTTCCCATATTCTAAATAGCTCTGATTTATGGTATAGTATTGCAGATAAAAAATAATAAAGAGGAACTGGAGGGCTCTTTATGCCGCAAAGAACAGACATCCACAAAGTACTCATCATCGGATCCGGCCCCATCATCATCGGCCAGGCCTGCGAGTTCGACTACTCGGGGACCCAGGCGTGCAAAGCGCTGCGCAGCCTCGGGTACGAGATCGTTCTCGTCAACTCGAACCCCGCGACCATCATGACCGATCCGGAGATGGCCGACGTCACGTATATCGAGCCGCTCAACGTCGACCGTCTCGAGCAGATCATCGACAAAGAGCGTCCGGACGCTCTGCTGCCGAACCTCGGCGGCCAGTCCGGTCTGAACCTCGCCTCTGAGCTCTACAAAGAAGGCATCCTCGACAAGTACGGCGTCAAAGTCATCGGCGTCCAGGTCGATGCCATCGAGCGCGGCGAAGACCGTGTCGAGTTCAAGAAGACCATGCAGTCTCTCGGCATCGAGATGGCCCGCTCCGAGATTTCCTACTCCGTCGAGGAGGCGCTGGAGATCGCCGACCGGCTGGGGTACCCCGTCGTTCTGCGTCCCGCTTACACCATGGGCGGTGAAGGCGGCGGCCTCGTCTACAACAAGGAAGAGCTGAAAGTCGTCTGTGCCCGCGGCCTCCAGGCGTCTCTCGTCCACCAGGTCCTCGTCGAAGAGTGCGTCACCGGCTGGGAAGAACTCGAGCTCGAAGTCGTCCGCGACAAGGACAACAACATGATCACGGTCTGCTTCATCGAGAACGTCGACCCCATGGGTGTCCACACCGGCGACTCCTTCTGCACCGCTCCCATGCTGACCATCTCTCAGGATGTCATGGACCGTCTGCAGGAGCAGGCTTACAAGATCGTTGAGCACATCGGCGTCATCGGCGGCACGAATGTCCAGTTTGCTCACGACCCGGTCTCTGACCGCATCATCGTCATCGAGATCAACCCCCGTACGTCCCGTTCCTCCGCCCTCGCGTCCAAGGCCACCGGTTTCCCGATCGCCCTGGTCTCCGCCAAGCTGGCCACCGGCCTCACGCTCGCGGAACTCCCGGACAGCAAGTACGGCACCCTCGACAAGTACGTTCCGGACGGGGACTATGTCGTCGTCAAATTCGCCCGCTGGGCCTTTGAGAAATTCAAGGGCGTCGAAGACAAGCTCGGCACTCAGATGAGAGCCGTCGGCGAAGTCATGAGCATCGGCAAGACGTACAAGGAAGCCTTCCAGAAAGCCATCCGTTCGCTCGAAAAGGGCCGCTACGGTCTCGGCTTCGTTTCCAACTTCAACGAACTCTCCAAAGAGGAGCTTCTGAAGAAGCTCGTCTCCCCCTCCTCCGAGCGCCACTTCATCATGTATGAAGCCCTCCGCAAAGGCGCCACCGTCGACGAACTCCATGAGCTCACGAAGGTCAAGAAGTACTTCATCGAACAGATGAAGGAACTCGTCGAGGAAGAAGAGGAACTCCTCAAACATAAAGGCTCTGTCCCGGCAGACGAGCTCATCGCGCAGGCCAAGAAAGACGGTTTCTCCGACAAGTACCTGTCCGAGATCCTCGAAGTCTCCGAAGATGAGATCTGGAACGCACACACGAAACTCGAACTCAACGAGACCTGGGACGCGGTCCACGTCAGCGGCACCCAGGACAGCGCTTACTACTATTCCACCTACCACAATGTGGACAACAACCCCATCAACGAAGACAAGCCGAAGGTCATGATCCTCGGCGGCGGCCCGAACCGCATCGGCCAGGGCATCGAGTTCGACTACTGCTGCGTCCACGCGGCCCAGTCCCTCAAGAAACTCGGCTTCGAGACCATCATCGTCAACTGCAACCCTGAGACTGTCTCCACCGACTACGACACGTCCGACAAGCTCTACTTCGAGCCCCTGACGCTGGAAGACGTCCCCAGCATCTACTACAAGGAGAAACCCGTCGGCGTCATCGCCCAGTTCGGCGGCCAGACCCCGCTGAACCTCGCGGCCGACCTCGAGAAGAACGGCGTCAAGGTCCTCGGCACTTCCCCCGAAGTCATCGACCTCGCGGAAGACCGCGACCAGTTCCGCGCCATGATGGACAAGCTCGGCATCCCGATGCCGGAGGCCGGTATGGCCACTACCGTTGAGGAGGCGACGTCCATCGCCAACGAGATCGGATACCCCGTCATGGTCCGCCCGTCCTACGTCCTCGGCGGCCGCGGCATGGAAGTCGTCTATGACGACGAGGCCATGGCCGAATACATGAAGGCTGCGGTCGGCGTCACTCCGGACCGCCCGATCCTCATCGATCGGTTCCTGAACCACGCGCTCGAGTGCGAAGCGGACGCCATCGCGGACGGCACCCACGCCTATGTCCCGGCAGTCATGGAACACATCGAGCTCGCGGGCATCCATTCCGGCGACTCCGCCTGCATCCTGCCCTCCAAGCACATTCCGGAGGACGCGCTCGAAACCATCAAAGACTATACGAGAAAGATCGCCGAAGAGATGCACGTCGTCGGCCTCATGAACATGCAGTACGCCATCGAGAACGGCGTCGTCTATGTCCTCGAAGCCAACCCGCGCGCCTCCCGTACGGTCCCGCTGGTCTCCAAGGTCTGCGGCATCTCCATGGTGCCCATCGCCACCGACATCATCACGTCGGAACTGACCGGCCGTGAATCGCCCGTCGCCAAACTCGGCGAGCGCGACATCCCGTACTACGGCGTCAAGGAAGCGGTCTTCCCGTTCAAGATGTTCCAGGAAGTCGACCCGGTCCTCGGTCCGGAAATGCGTTCCACCGGCGAAGTCCTCGGCATCTCCCGCACCCCGGGCGGCGCGTTCTTCAAAGCCGAAGAGGGCGCTTCCGCCACCCTGCCGCTCGAAGGCACGGTCCTCATCTCCGTCAACCGGAAGGACAAGGCCGAGGTCGTCGAAGTCGCGAAGCTCTTCAAAGACGCCGGCTTCAAGATCATCGCCACCGGTACCACCTGCGACACCATCAACGCCGCCGGCATCGACGCCGAGAAGGTGCTGAAGCTGTATGAAGGCCGCCCGAACATCCTGGACCTCATGACGAACGGCGACATCGACCTCATCGTCAACTCCCCCGCCGGGAAAGAGTCCGTCCACGACGACTCCTACCTGCGCAAAGCGGCCATCAAGAACCGCATCCCGTACATCACGACCATCGCGGCCGCCCGTGCCGCCGCCGAAGGCATCGCCTACGTCAAGGAAGACGGCAAGGGCGACGTCCGCTCCCTCCAGGAGTGGCACGCCATGATCACGGAGAAATAAGACTCCCTGAAGCAAACAAAACTCACAAAGCACCTGAAGGCCTGAGCCTTCAGGTGCTTTTCTCACATTCTGAGCACGCACTGGGAAAGAAGGACAAACTTGTATTTGTCGAGCGTTCCAAGATTTCATATGCGCCCTTCGGGTGTGGGTGCCAGCGGCTTGCAGCGCCGTCAAGGGGCCCGCTCGCTCCGCGACAGGCAACCACCCAACGCGTTGCCTGCCCTTGACCGCACTTCCACCCGCCGGCATAGGGCAAACAACAGGCCAAAGGGGCACTCCGGCCCTTCGGCCTGCAGGAAACCATGTGCGCGTTAATGTGTTCTGATGGAAAAGCAACCCTTTTCCTCGATAT
>JAZOTY010000074.1:0-14745 GCA_045657845.1 Acutalibacteraceae bacterium
TCGACCCGGGCCGCTGCATCGGCTGCGGTATCTGCACGACCAGGTGCATGTTCGACGCCATCCATCTCGAGTACAACGATGCCGAGTACTCTGACCTGCGCCAGTATGAAGAGCGGTACACCCGTTCCGCCGCCTGGACCATGAGGAAAGCCGGGAAGGTCGCCGTCAGAGAGGCAAAAGGCATGATCAAAAAGGTCACAAAATAAGAGAAATCAAAATCGAATGGGAAGGAGCAATTCTATGGAACAAGTCAGATGGAACGTGCTGCGGCTGGCCCAGATGATCACAAGCCGCTCCACTGAACTCATCACCCCGAAAACGATCGAGTACCGTGCTCTCAGCGCTCTCATGGACGATGAAATGGTCTATGTGGCAACGAAGATGAAGGTCCGCAAGCCGAAGGTCTTCTCGGAGATCCAGAAGCTGACCGGCTATGAGACCAAACACCTGGAAGAGGTCCTGGACCGCCTGCTCATGGCGGGTATCTGCGAGTTCTCTTTCGAGAACCCTCAGCATGAGAAACAGTACTTCGTCGACATCCCCGTCTCCGGTTCCTCGGAACTGGCAGCCACCAATCCCTGGCAGCTGGAGAACATCCCGGAAGTCTCCGAATACTTTGAACTCTGCGCGAGAGAACCTCTGGAACCCATCGCGGGCATGGTCGGCCCCGGCGGAAACGGTGTCGGCATGCACGTCATCCCCGTCGAAAAAGAAATCAACAAGATCGACACGTCCGTCGATGTGGAACACCTCTCCTACTGGATGGACAAGTACAACAAGTTCGCCCTCTGGCCCTGCCAGTGCCGTCTCATGCGCCAGCACAACGGCCTCAATACCGGTAACGATCCGGCGGAGTGGTGCATCGCCATCGGTGATTTTGCCGACTACATCGTCGAGACCAATCGCGGCAAGTATGCGACCTACGAAGAGGTCGAGGAGGTCCTGAGAAGAGGGGATGAACAGGGCTTCGTCCATCAGGCTACCAATATCGATGGCCAGGACAAGATCTTCATCATCTGCAACTGCAACGTCAGCGCCTGCCTGGCTCTCCGGACGTCGCAGCTCTTCAACAACCCCTACCTGTCCCGGTCCGCCTACACGGCGAAGGTCACCACGGAAAACTGTGTCGCCTGCGGCAAGTGCGTGGAGCACTGCCCGGCCGGCGCCGTCAAACTGGGCCAGAAACTGAGTACGGTGGACGGACCCGTCCGGTATCCTCAGCACATCTCTCCGGACGATAAGCTCTGGTGGGGCAAGCGGGACTGGAACGAAGACTTTGCGGACACAAACCGCATCAACTGCTATGACTCCGGTACAGCGCCCTGCAAGACGGCCTGTCCGGCACATATCGCCATCCAGGGCTACCTGCAGCTGGCGAAAGAGGGCCGCTATGAGGAAGCCCTCGAACTCATCAAGATGGACAACCCGTTCCCCGCGATCTGCGGCCGTGTCTGCAATAAGCGCTGTGAAGCCGCCTGCACACGTGCCAGCCTGGATCGCGCGGTCGCCATCGACGACGTGAAGAACTTCCTTGCTCAGAGAGACCTGGACGCGGAGACCCGGTTTATCCCGCAGAAGAGGCCGCCCAAAGTCCACGGCCTGTTCGACGAGAAGATCGCCATCATCGGCGCCGGCCCCGCCGCTCTGTCTGCCGCATACTATCTGGCTATCCTGGGTTACCTGCCCACCGTCTTCGAGCGCAATGAACAGCCCGGCGGCATGATGACCTACGGCATCCCCAACTTCAAACTGGAGAAGGATGTCGTGAACGCGGAGATCGAGGTCCTGAAGGAACTCGGTGTCGAATTCCGCTGCGGCGTGAACGTGGGCGAAGATGTCACCATCCAGCAGCTGAGGGAAGAGGGCTATAAGGCCTTCTACATCGCCATCGGCTGTCAGGGCAGCCGGAAAGCCGGCATCCCCGGAGAGGACGCAGATGATGTCGTCTCCTCCGTCGACTTCCTGAGAGATGTCCTGGGCAATCCCGGCACCAAGGTCTCCGGCAAGACCGTCGTCATCGGCGGCGGCAACGTGGCCATCGACGTGGCCCGCACCGCCATGCGCTGCGGCGCCGACCAGGTGACCATGTACAGCCTGGAGCAGAGAGACGAAATGCCCGCTTCCGAAGAAGAAATCGAGGAAGCACTGGAAGAGAACATCCTCATCGAGAACGGCTGGGGCCCGAAGGAGATCCTCCTGAAGGACGGCAAGGTCACCGGCGTGGTCTTCAAGCGCTGCACCGCCGTCAAGGACGCCACCGGCAAGTTTGATCCGCAGTACGATGAGAACGACACCATGACCGTGGACGCCGACTTCGTCGTCACCTCGATCGGTCAGGCGATCGACTGGGGCAACCTGCTCAAAGGCCTGAAGGTCAAACACGGACGGGGCAACGGCCTGGTCATCGATGAAAAGACTTATCAGGTCCAGGGCGAGCCCGACCTCTTCGTGGGCGGCGACGTCATGACCGGACCGAAGTTCGTCATCGATGCCATTGCCCAGGGCCACATGGCTTCTGAGGTCCTGCACCGGTACGTCCGGGAATGCGTCCTCAGCACCGGCCGCGACCTCCGTGAGTTCATCGAACTCGACAAGACGAAGATCGTCCTGGCACCCGACCAGTACGACCGTCCCGAGCGGCAGACCCCGCCCTGCGACCCGTCCATCGACAAGAAGTCCTTCCACGACGCACGGCTCGTCTTCACGGAAGAGCAGGTCAAAGCGGAGACCTCCCGCTGCTTGTCCTGCGGCGCCTCTGTCGTCGACCCGAAGAAGTGCATCGGCTGCGGCGTCTGCACGAACCAGTGCAAGTTCGACGCCATCCATCTCTACCGAGACCGCCCGGACTGCACCGATATGTACACCTATGAAGACCGCATGAAAGCGATCCTTCCCTGGAACGTCAAACGCGCTACGCGCATCGTGAAGAAAAACATCCGCGAACGTCTCCAGAATGACTGAGCCCATATTCTGAGAATATACCCTCTCAGACAGATACCTAACCCATGAGAAGACCGGATCTGAAAAGATCCGGTCTTCTCTATTTTGCGCGCCCTTTGGCGACCTTGCACAATAGAACCGGGGAAACTTTGGGCGATATACTTCTACTCCTTGTATACAATAGATACTATAATGGAATTGGTGGTAATACCACCAAAAGAAACTCTTTACAAAAAGGGGAGTATGGTATGTACCCTTGCTGCGTCATCATCATTTTGGTGTTGCTGAGCGTATATGGGCTGCGGGACAAGGCAGCCGTTTACTGGAAGCATTTCCTGCGGAAACTCCATCGCGAAGAGACATCAAAAGAACAACTTCGGGAAGAACTGAAAGAGACAAAATACTTTGAGTTTTTAGAAAAAGATAAAGAAGGGAGATATGAAGATGGCAGAACAAAAGTTATCGATCTACGAGAAAACAGAAATTGACGGTCCCGCTACGAAGCGGCACAAGAAACAAGTCTGGATCGGCTATGCCGTTTTCGTCGTTCTCGGCCTGCTCCCGACCCTTTTCAAGATGAGCTGGGCGTGGCGCGTGTTCGGCGCGGGACTCATCGTCCCCGGCGGCGGGTTCCTCGCGATCGGCGGCATCAGCGGGATCATCTTTTTCCTGCTGACGTTCCTTCTCCTCTGTGTGCTCGGCTTAGGGCTCTGGTGGGCCACCGGCGCGCAGTTCATGCCGTTCCTGATCTGGTGGGGCACTGCGATCCTCAACGCCACCGTGTGGCTCCGGGAACCCAAATGGGGAGCGTACACGGGCATCGTGCTCTCGCTGGCGTTCGCTCTTTTATACTTCGTCGGCACCCGCATCCATAACGTCCGGAAGAACAAGGCCTACCTGGCCCGCCAGAAAGAACGGCTGGCGTTCTATGAGGAAGAGATCCCTGCGGAGCTGGCGATGGCGGAGCCGGAAGTCCCGGACGGAGAGTTCGAGATGACCGAGGAGCAGCTGCGCCAGGAGCGGTATCTGTTCGATACGGCCCTCCAGCCGCTTGGGTCCTGGGAGGGGTTCAACTCCGCCCATTTCCCGCAGTTCTCCACCAACAGCGTCCGGTATCAGATCAATCAGATCCTGAACACCCTTCAGCAGATCCAGTGCCAGTACACTCCGAATTTCCACGGCTACGCCAATCAGGCGCAGCAGGATCTCATCACCAAGTACACCCATCCGAAGATCTGGCGCTACTGGAGGCTGGAGAACATCTGGGGCAATGCGAAACTCTCCGGCGACCCGTTCAAGTGGGACAATGTCATGATGACCGGCTTCTTCCTGATCAACGTGACCATGTACATCCGGAACACCGGAGACCGGCGCTACGAAGAGCCCGGCAGCATCCCGTTCAAGGATGCCTTTACGACATACCCCTATGATGTTCACCGCATTGCGGAACGCATCAGGCAAAACTGGACGAACCAGGAATACATCGTTTACCCCTGTGAACCGAATTTCATGTACTCCCTCTGCAACTGGAAAGCCATCCAGAGCATGGTGAGCTATCAGAACCTGTACAATACCACCGACTGGACCGACAACGAAGTCCGGGTCTACAACGCGTTCGTCCGAGAGATGGGTTGCCCGGACGGCAGCTCCTATCTGTTCAAGTCCGACCGGACGGGCTGCGGCGTGAACCTGCCGATCCCGACGGCGGAGAGCTTCCAGATCCCCATGTACAATACGGCGGACCCGGAACTGGCCAGGCAGACCTTCGCCTTCTTCCGTCAGGGGTCTTACAAAAGAGACGCGGACGGGACTCTGCTCCACAAACAGATCCCGATCGATCATGGCGACTTCTCCATGAACTATTGTGACTGCGCATATCTCGCCATGATGCCCGCTGCGGAGATGGGTGACCGGGAAGCCTATGAGGCTGCCAAGAAGACGCTGGACGAAAAAGGCGTCCGCTTCGAAGAGAACGGCACCATCCATTATCGCTGCTCGTCCGAGGTCAACGCCGGTGTGCTCCATAGCATGATCAACACCCGGAACGGCTGGCGCCGCGCTGTGGTGGACGGCCCCGCAGAGTGCACGAAGAACGCTCCTCTGTTGAGTGACGCGGCCTATGCCGATGTCATGGTCGCAAAAGCGTTCAGCCATGGGGAAGACCTGGAACTGGTCCTCTACCCGTTCGAGAGCGACGGCTGTGAGAGCACGCTGGGACTGTCTCGCCTGAAGGCAGACCGTTCTTACAAGGTCCTCGAGACCGGAGAACAGTTCATCGCCGACGGGAACGGAGAAGCGAAACTGACCGTTGCCCTGTCCGGGAGAACACCGATCACGATCGTCCCGGCATGAAAACGGCACGACTGTTCATAGACGGCATGTATTGCGCAGCGTGCGGCATCGATATCGAGCGCGCGCTGCACAGGTTGCCCGGCGTCACCTCCGCCAATATCTCGACGCTGGACAACAGTGCCATCGTCTGTTTCAACGAGGCGGATGTAACGCTTCCGGAAATCGTAAATACCATCGAACAGAGCGGTTATGGAGCGGTAGAGTACACCTACGGCTCCATTTCTCGTTTGAACAAAGAAAAAGAAAAGCGGCTCCTGCGAAAAGTGCTGCTGTCTCTGATGCTTTCGATCCCGCTGGTCTGGGCGATCCCGCTTCCGCTGAAGGTAGTGCTGGCCACCGTAGTCCAGTTTTATATCGGAGCGGACTTTTACCGCGATGCGTTCCGGGGTCTCAAAAACAAGACCCTGAATATGTCCTTTATGGTGGCCTTCAGCACCACGTGTGCCTGGGGGTACAGTCTGTTCTCCTTTTTACGGGACCGGCCGGAGGAAGTGTACTTCGATTCCGCCGCCCTCATCATCACGATGGTCCTGACCGGCCGTCTGATCGAGACAAAACTGAATGCGGACTCCGGTTCCGTACTGGAGCGTCTGTATGAGCAGCTGCCGCAGAAGGCCCGCCTGCTGAAGGATGGTGTGGAGACCGAAGCCGACGTTTCCACCCTGTCTGTGGGCGATGTACTTCTCGTCCGTGAAGGCGATCGCATCCCGCTGGACGGGACCCTTCGGAGCGGCATCGGATTCGTGGATGAATCCATGCTGTCCGGGGAAGCTGTCCCGGTCCGGAAAGAGACCGGGGACCCGGTGTACGCCGGCACCATCAACACGGAAGGTTCTTTCTCGTTCGAAGCGACAGCGGATCGGGAACACACCCTGATGTCGGACATCATCGTGGATGTCGAGGCGTCGTTTGCCCAAAAGAGCCGCCTGCAGAACCGCACGGACCGCGTGGTCCGATGGTTCTGCCCCGCCGTCATTCTGCTCGCCTTGCTGGCTGCGCTTGCGTGGTTCCTGTTCCTGTCTCCCGGAGACCTTCCGAAGGCCGCCAGGGTCCTCATCAGCGTCATCATCGTCGCCTGCCCCTGTGCTCTCGGAGTCGCGGTGCCCCTCTCGGTATCGTCTGCAGTGTCCGCGGCGGCCGGAAAGGGCGTCGTCATCAAGGAGAGTCAGGTGGTCGAGCAATTGGGAGAGGTCTCGTGGGTCGGGTTCGACAAGACAGGCACTCTGACCAATGGGCGATTCGACGTCACCGATATCATTTTGCTTCGAGCCCCGTCGGTCGAAGCCATGCTGCTGGATGCCGCTCTCGCGGAGAAACAGTCCTACCATCCGCTGGCGGAAGCCGTGCTTCGGGAGTCCGGTCTGAGACCGGAGGAGATCCCGACGGCCGACGACCTTCGCTCGGTCCCCGGAAAGGGCGTCATCGCGATATACGACGGTTCCACGATCGTCGTCGGCAGCCTTGACTTCGTGGCGGAGCAGGGCGCTCCCGGAGATGACCTGGAGACGATTGCCAAACAGCTGGGCGATCAGCAGAAGAGCGTGATCGTCATCTGTAAAGACGGCGCGGTCGAAGGAGCCTGCTTCCTGACCGACGAGCTTCGGCCGGAAGCGGCAGAGGCTGTCCGCGATCTGGAGGCGATGGACGTGTCCGTGGCTCTGCTGACAGGAGACTCGGAAGGCGCGACGCTGCTCGCCGCAGAGCAGGCAGGCATCTCCGATGTCCGCGCGCGGCAGTTGCCGGAAGATAAGTCCGCGCGGCTGCGCGCCGAGCAGGAGCGCGGCGCCGTGACCGCGATGGTGGGGGACGGTCTGAACGATGTCCCGTCCCTGGCGCGGGCCGATGTCGGTTTTGAACTGGGCGGGAAGACCGCTCTGGCGGGGGACACCGCGAACGTCGTCATCCTCGACGGCGATCTCCGGAAAGTGCCCTGGAGCCTGCAGCTCGGCCGGAAGGCGGTCCGAAACATCCGGCAGAACCTGGTCCTGTCGTGCGTCTATAACGTGGTCGCACTGAGTGTGGCCGCGGCCGGACTGCTCAACCCCATCGTGGCTGCCGCGGCGATGTCTCTGAGCTCGATCTCGGTCGTTTTGAACGCGACCCGTGTAAGGAGGGGAAGCCATTGAATCCAAAGAACAACAAGACCCGGGATGTCATCCTGACGGTCCTGGCGGTCCTGACTCTGGCATTCGTCCTCCTGCAGTTCGTGTTCCATGTCGACTTGCTCGGGCGGATCACGGAGTTTGCGAACACGCACGGTCTCCAACGCCCTGTGATCACGGAGGGCACGAGTCTCGGACTCATCTTCCTGTACGGCCTGCTCTCTTCCATCCACTGTGTCGGGATGTGCGGCGGCATCGTGCTGAGCGTTTCGAGCAATGAGGCCGCACGGTCCCGCTCGCTGGAGCAGCTGAAGTATCAGGGCGCGCGCATCCTTGCCTATACGGTGGTCGGTCTGATCCTCGGCGCACTGGGGGCAGCCCTGTCGCTATCCGCCGCAGTCCGGGGATATGTGCCCATCGTCTCCGGTGTGTTCATGCTGATCATGGGCGTGTCCATCCTGCTTGGACAGTCCGCCTTTACTCCGCCGAAATGGTACACGAAGGCCCTCGGCCGTTTCTATTCGTCCAGCGCGATCGTCATGGGCATCCTGAGCGCGCTGCTGCCCTGCGGCACGATGCAAGCGGTGCAGTTCTTCGCCATCGCCTCCGGGAGCGCCGTCCGCGGCGCGCTGGCCATGCTGGTGTTTGCCCTCGGCACCCTGCCGCTGCTGCTGGCGTTCGGCCTGCTGAGCTCGGTCTTTGAGACCCGTAAATGGAACTGGGTCCTGCCGGTCTCGGCACTTCTGGTCATTTTTCTGGCGATCCAGATGATCGCCAAAGGGCTGTCGATCGTCGGATAGTTTTCGTTGTTTATTACAAGAGGAAATCATGATACAATAGAATTGGTGGTAATACCACGACAGCAAATACCCGAAAGGATCAGCACCATGAAAAAGAGCCTGACCGAAATCATTATCGAAGAACTGAAGATCTCCATCCTCTCCGGAGAGTACAAACCGGGGGAGAAGCTCCCGACATTGCGGGAACTGGCGGAACTGTACAACGTCAGCCGCTCCGTCATCAACGCGGTGGTCGTCGACCTGGAGACGAACGGTTTCATCAAGATCGTCCCCACCAAGTGGATCGAGGTGGCAGACTGGAGGAACGAAGGGAACCTCTCGATCCTGGCCGATCAGGTGGCCTTCGGGTTGCTGGAGGAAAAGCAGCTCATGGACCTGCTGGAAGCCCGGAAGTTCCTGGAAATGGAATGTGTCCGCAAGGCGGCAGAACACGCCACTGCGACCCAGCTCGGACGTCTCCGCGCCCTCATCATCGAGGAGGGGACAGAGGAGGATCCGAAAAAACGCGCACAGTACGACCTGCAGTTCCATTACGCCATCTGCAAGATGAGCGGGAACGACGTATACGGGTTCATCATGAAGGCGTTCGAGGCGAGTTCCATCCCGCTCATCGAACAGTTCTACTCCGACCATGAAGTGTACAGTTTCGTGTTGGAGACCCACCAGCGCATCGCCGAAGCGATCGCAGGGAACAATGTGAAAGAAGCTGAAACACAAATGCAGCTTTTATTAGAACACGGAGAAACCATCATCAAGAGAGTCTTACAAGGAGGTAATGCAATTGGCAGCAAAGTATGAAAACGCGGTCAAACAACCCGGCGCTCTGAGCCCGCGGACCAAGTGGCTGAGAGATTATTACTTTGAGGGTACCAACCGCATATGGAACAACGAGTACATCGGATACTCGACCGGCACGCCCTGGGACTGTCAGTTCGACGAGATGACCTACTACATCGTCCCTGAGAACCACACATTCCTGTCTACCTTCACCATGTGTTTCAAACAGAATTCCGAGATCGTTCCCATGCCCGAAGGCTTCTGGGACAAGTCTCTGGTGGAGCGGAAAGCCGACTTCCTCAAGGAGTGTGTCGTGAACTACCTGCCCAGGGAGATCATCCCCGGCGATCTGCTCTGCGGTTCCCGTTTCAACATCATGACATCCATGTGTCTGACCGAGGCGCAGCAGAAAGACCGTGACAAACTGGTCAAGGAAGCCCGCAAGAGCATGTCGTTCCTGTTCAAGCACGGCTACGGCAACTCGGGCGCCACGTCCGGCCACCTCATCCCCGGTTACCAGAAGATCGTCGACCACGGCTTCAAGGCCGAGTATGAGCACATCGAAAGCCTGTACAACGAGCTGTCCGAAGCGGACAAGAAGGGCTCGAAAGGCGCTCAGCTGCGCGCCATGATGACGGCCTGCACCATGCCGAAGGAACTGGCGGACAAGTACTCCGCTCTGTGCAAACAGTGCGCCGACAAAGTGGAAGACCCCGTTCGCAGAGAAGAGCTCCTCAAGATGGCGGAGAACACCGCCAGAGTGCCCTGGAACGGCGCCACGAACTTCTGGGAAGCCGTCCAGTCTCTGTGGATGACCCACATGCTGGTCATGGCCGATGAGAACTATCCCGGCCCCGGCGTCTCCTTCGGGCGCATCGACCAGTACCTCTATCCGTACTACAAAAAGTCTATCGAGGACGGCATGAGCGAAGAGTTCATGAAAGATATCCTCGGATGCTTCTGGTTCCACGCCAACTCGGCCTATGACGCCTACATCAGAGTCGGCTGCAACCAGGGCATTACCGCCGGCTACGGCCAGCTGCTCACCATCTCCGGTATGGACAAGGACGGGAATGACCTGACCAACGAACTCACTTATCTCATTCTCGACGTCATCGACGACTGGAGCCCCATCCTGGAGCCGAAGCCCAACGTCCGTCTCCACAAAAACTCCCCGGAGCCGCTCCTCGACAAAGTCGTAGACATGATCTCCAAGTCTCAGGGCGCTCCGTTCCTGCTGAACTTCGACGAGCGCTCCATGGCGGGCATGATGAGAGAGGCCAAGTACTACGGCGATCTGATCAACGAAGACAATGTCTGTGATTACGCGCCGGTCGGCTGCCTCGAAAACACCATGGTCGGCAACGACCGTTCCGGCACCGTCGACAACAACCTCAACCTTCTGAAGGCGCTCGAGCTCGTCTACGGCAACGGCAAAGACATGGAGCCGTATGAAGACGCCATCAGCGGCAAACTCACAAAGATCACCCAGGACGGTCCCCGGACCGGCGAGCTCAAAGACCTCGACACCTGGGAGAAGTTCTTCGAGGCCTACAAGGAGCAGACCCGCTATCTCATCAAGATGTTTGTCGACAACTATGAGAAGTCCGAGTCCATCCGCGCGAAATACAACCCGACACCTTACCTGTCCACCCTGGTCAAGGGCTGTGCCGAGAAGGGCCTGGATGTCACACAGGGCGGTGCCGAGATCGGCTTCGTCACCATGGAAGGCGTCACCTTCGCCACCACGGTCGACTCTCTCCTCGCAGTGAAGTACCTGGTCTATGAGACCAAGGAATGCACTCTGGAAGAACTCGTCGAAGCCCTTCGCGCCAACTGGGAAGGCTACGAGGTCCTGCAGGCGAAGGCCAAGAACCGCGCGCCGAAATACGGCCGCGACGACGACGCTGCCGACGAACTCGCACGCGAAGTCATGGAGTTCTGGTCCGATGAGTCCTGGAAGTATGAGACGAAGTCCACCCACAGACGGTTCCGTCCGGGCATGCTGTCCTGGAACTACTGGGTCGGCTCCTCCTACGTCATGAAGGCGTCCGCCAACGGCCGCGCGAACCCGCAGTTCCTGTCCAATGCCATCTGCCCGTCCAACGGCGCGGACATCAACGGTCCGACCTCCAACGCCAACTCCGTCGGCAAAGCGCTCGGCGGCAAGGCGGAACAGGGCGACTGGCACGAGTACATCAACTACCTGCCGAACGGCGCATCGCACACCATCACGTTCAACACGTCGCTCATCCGCGACCCAACGCACAAAGAGAAATTCAAATCCTTCCTGAAAGGTTACATCGAAAACGGCGGCACCGCCCTGCAGATCAACATCCTCGACCCGGATGTTCTGAGAGAGGCCCAGGCCCATCCGCAGGATTACCGCCACCTGCTCGTCCGCATCACCGGCTACAACGCGTACTTCGTGTCCATCGGCCGCGAGCTGCAGGATGAGATCATTGCCAGAGAAAGTCATATGGGGTATTAACACATGAAAGTACTGGACATCCAGCGTATGTCGACGGAAGACGGCCCGGGTCTTCGGACCACTGTGTTCCTGAAGGGCTGTCCGCTTGCCTGCACCTGGTGCCACAATCCGGAGAGCATCGAGCCCCGCTCCCACGTGGAGTGGAAGGGCGTGCTCTGCATCGGATGCGGCATCTGTGCCAAAGTCTGCCCGAAGCACGGCATCACCTTTGACGAGGACGGCGTCCATACGGCGGAGTTCTGCGAAGCCTGCGGCACCTGCACCCGCGAGTGCCCGACCCAGGCGCTGGAACTCAAAGGCGTCAACTATACCGTCGACGACCTGTACAACGTGGTCATCAAGGACCGCGCCTTCTGGGGCAAAGACGGAGGGCTCACGCTGTCCGGCGGCGAAGCCACCCTGCAGTGGCAGGACGTGCTCGCCATGTTCCAAAAGTGCAAGGAGGACGGCGTCCACACGGCGCTCGACACCTGCGGTTTCTGTCAGCGGGAAGCGCTGGAAGCCCTGCTGCCCTATACCGATATCTTTCTCTACGACCTCAAGCTCTTTGACGACGCGGAACATCAGAAATACACCGGCCAGAGCAACAAGCTCATTTTCGACAACTTCGAATGGCTGGTGGAGGCGTGCCGGGAGACCGGTACCCGCATCTGGGTCCGCACACCCATCATCCCCGGCGCCACCGACACTGACGAGAACATCAAAAACCTCGCCGGCGTCGTGCGGGACCGCGTGGAGAAGTGGGAGCTCTGTGCCTTCAACAACCTCTGTCTGGACAAGTACGAACGTCTGGGCAAGGAATGGGATTTCAAAGGCAAGGGGCTCATCGCCAAAGAACGCATGGAAGAACTGACCGCCATCGCGCAGGCGAATGGCTCACCCGTAGCGGTCTGGAGCGGTGCCACCGCCCTGACCGAATGATGTGACAAAGGAGGATTAGTCTCTATGAGAAAACTGACAGACCAGGAAAAACAATACTGGGATAACCCATATAAAGTTGCTCTCATCGCCACGGTGGACAAGGAAGGCGACGTCCATATCTTCAACGCCTCGTCCCTCATGAACAAAGGCGACGACGAAATGATGTTCGGCGAATTCATCCGCGGCAAGAGCAAAAAGTACATCTATGAGTACCCGAACAGCGGCTTCTTCATCATGTCGCTCGACCAGCATTTCTGGACCGGCAAAATGAACTTCACCCATTCGCTGACGGAAGGGGAAGACTACGTCTACATGAACCAGTACCAGCTGTTCCGGTTCAACACCTACTTCGGCATCGGCGAAGTCCACTATGCGGACCTCAAAGAACTCTCGGAAATGCAGAAACTCAACCTGCCGGCGATCATCGCGAACGCGCTGCGCGTCATGGCGATGAAGCCCTTCTTCGCGGGGGACAAGAGCAAGAAGGTCATGCGCCCCTGGACCGAGAAGTTCATGAGCGGGCTCATCACGCTGGAGTTCCTCGGCTACATGGGCGAAGACGGCTATCCGAAGATCGTCCCCATCGTCCAGGCCCAGAGCGCTTCTTCGAGCCGCATCTTCTTCACGAAGGCGCCGTACTCCGACATGATGAAAGATCTCAAGGACGGCCAGCGTGTCGCCGTTTACGGGTTCAGCCTCGACATGGAAGCGACCCATATGAATGGCGTCTACCACAAGGGCCCGACCGGCACCGGCTATGTGGAGATCGACCGCATGTACTCGACGGCAGTGCCCGTCTCCGGTGAGATCTATCCGGAAGTGAAGCACGAACCTGTCGACTTCCACGACGAGCCGCTGGCTCCTAACTGGATCTGAACAACTTTACAGGAAGCGCCTCCGGCGCTTCCTGTTCTATGGAGGGAAACGCAATGAGCAAGAAAATCATTATTGCGGGAGCGGGACATGCCGCCATGATGTGCGGCGCCACACTCGCCAAGAACGGTTATGACGTCACGGTCTATGAACGCAGAAAAAGAAAAGACGTCGGATACCCCTGGTTCGACTGCGTGAATCCGGACATCTTCGAGATGGTCGGCGCGCCGACCCCGGAAGAAGCCGGCATCGAGTGGGCCTGGCGGAACGACATCACGTTCTACGGCCCGAATACCGATGACGACCACAAGATCTTCCAGCATCTGAACTTCCCGGAAGACACCGAGATCATCATCGACCGGTTCAAACTCTACGACCTCATGATCGACTATGCCGAGAAGTGCGGCGTCAAGTTCGAGTACGGCGTCAACATCAAGGGCCCGATCGTCAAGAAGAACCGCATCGTCGGCATCAAGACGTCCAAAGGCGATAAAAAGGGCGACCTCGTCATCGACGGCTGCGGCTGCAACTCGGTCCTCCGGAACAACCTGCCGGACTACTGGGGCATCCAGAAAAACCCGCCGAGAGGGGACATCATCTACCTGTACCGCGCCTACTTCGACTGCCCGGTGGACCCGGACACGGTCGAGGACAAGTACAAATGCATCTTCCTTCCGAGCGACACGGACTTCAACTTCTGCTGGACCGACGTCGTCAAAGACTTTGACGGCTTCGACAAGTTCACAGACGTCCTCATCGCGGACATCGATCCGATGACCCCCGAAGAGGCGGAACGCCGCGCAGAAGACTATCGCAAAAAGATCCCCGAACTCGGCAGGACCCGTCTCAAAGGCGGCCAGGTGACGCCGCTCACCATCCGTGAGCCCCTGTCGAACCTGGTGGCGGACGGCTATGTCGCGATCGGCGACTCCGCCCACATGTCCATGGCGGTCAACGGCTCCGGCCTCTCCATCGGCTTTGAGGTCTCCCAGTTCCTGGCGGAGACCATCATGGCGGACAAGAAGGGCGAGTTCACCGCGAAGACGCTCTATCCCTTCGCTTACAAATTCTGGAAGAAGAAGGGCATCAACATGGCGCCCATCGCCTTCGTCAAACTGCTCATCTTCAAGCTGAACCACGCTCAGCTCGACTATGCCTTCGACCAGGGCATCCTGACCTGGCGCGAAATGTCTATCACGGCAGACCAGCACAGCATCTTCCAGTTCCTGCACTGGGACTGGGGGCTCCCGAAACGCGGCGTCGCCCTCGTGAAGAACCCGTCGCTTCTGAAGGTCGCCGCCGGCGCCCTCATGGACGCGCTCTGCGTCTTTGCCCTCGGCGCCCGCCTTCCAAAGAAATACAACCGGAAGAAAGTCATCCGGTGGGCCAAACGCTACGACTGGCTCTTCCAGCACAGACTGCCGAAGTAACGATCCCGAAGGAGAATCAATATGGGAGTTTTTAAAAAGCAACCGGAAGCACCGAAGTC
>JAZOTY010000075.1:0-8120 GCA_045657845.1 Acutalibacteraceae bacterium
ACTGCTGTTTCTGTTTTCCGCCGCGGCATGCGGGGGCGCAGGGGGCAGCGGCGGGGGAAACGGTCCCGCCAAAACCATCACCGACTGCATAGACCGGGAAGTGAACGTGCCGGAAGACCCGCAGCGGGTCATCTGCATGTATGCCAGTACGGCCCACATGATGGCGCTCCTCGACAAGGGAGACCTCATTGTCGGCGCGTCGGACGGCGTTACCCGGGACCAGATGATGATTACGAAGTACCCGTCGGTCGAACAGGTCCCCACCCCGTATAACGAGGGCGCGGTCAACGGGGAGGAAGTCCTGGCACTGGATCCGGACCTCATCCTCATCAAACGCGAGATGTACCAGAACGAAACGGAACGTGCCAAGCTTGACGACCTCGGCATTCCCTATGTCGTCGTCGACTACTACTCGCTCTCCGAACTCAAACGAGCCATTACGGTCATGGGCAATGTGTTCGGGGAAGAGACGGAAGCGGCAGACTATATTTCCTATATGGAACAGACCATTGCCGATGTGCAAAAGCGTTTGGCCGACGTCCCGGAAACGGAAAGACCCCGGGTCTACCACGCCATCACCGAGTCCACCAAGACAGACATTTTGGACTCCCTCTGCGCGGAGATCTTCCACGCCGCAGGGCTCATCAATGTGTCCGCTGACTCAGGGCTGACGGCCCTCGGAAAAAACGCGACGGTCACACTGGAACAAATCTACCAGTGGGACCCGGACGCCATCGTCTGCAACGAGTATGCGGTCACCGACTACATACTGGCTCAGCAGAAATGGAGCGGTCTGAAAGCGGTGCAGGACAAGAAAGTCTATACGCTGCCCATCGGTGCCACCCGCTGGTGCCACCACGGTTCCATGGAACCGCACATGGGCGTGCTTTACCTCGCCCAGCTGTTCTACCCGGACCGGTTCACAGACCTGGACCTCGGACAAACCGTCCGTCAATACTATGAGCGGTTTTTTGAAATGCAGCTCGACGACGCAACACTCAATAAGATCTTCTCCGGACGGGGCATGCGCGAGTCTTCCCCGACTCTGGAAATGGAATAACAGGAGGCCAACATGGACAACCGAAACGCTGCTATACTGCAGGAAGTAAAGAAAGTCATTGTCGGAAAAGACGACGTGCTGGAAAAGGTCCTCATGACCATCCTTGCGGGCGGACATGTCCTTTTGGAAGACGTGCCCGGCGTGGGGAAGACGACCCTGGCTCTGGCGTTTTCCAAGGCGATGAACCTCGCGTACAACCGTGTCCAGTTCACCCCGGACACGATGGCCTCCGACGTCATCGGCTTCTCGGTGTACAACAAGGACACCGGAGACTTTGAGTACCGACGGGGCGCCATCATCTGCAACTTCTTCCTCGGCGATGAGATCAACCGGACGTCCGCCAAGACCCAGGCGGCTCTCCTCCAGGCGATGGAAGAACTGAAGGTCACCGTCGACGGCAAGACCTACAAACTGCCCGACCCGTTCGTCTGTGTGGCGACCCAGAACCCGCTCGGTTCTGCCGGCACACACAACCTGCCGGACTCCCAGCTCGACCGTTTCATGGTCCGCCTGTCGATGGGCTACCCGTCCACGATGGAGACCCTGGAGATCGTCCGCTCGCGGGAAAAGACCGTCCCGCTCGACTCGGTCCGACCGGTCGTCACCCGGGAGGAGATCCGGGCGATGAAAGATGCCGTGTGCGATGTGTACATCGCCGATGAGGTCGTGCTCTACGCTTCCGAACTCTGCGAGAAGACCAGAGAACACGCGGACATCGAGCAGGGCGTCAGCCCTCGTGCCGTCCTGGCCCTCGTGCAGATGGCCAAGGCCCGCGCGTACCTGGCAGGACGCAACTATGTGGCTCCCCAGGACATCCAGGCACTCTTCGCCGACGTCTGCGGCCACCGCATCATCCTGACGCCGCGCGCGAAGATCAAGAAGCGGGCACCGGAGGAGATCCTCGGTGAGATCCTGAAGACTGTCCACACCCCGAACCCCGCGGACAAGTGACAACCGAACACAAAGAAAGACCCCCGGGTACTCAGCGTACTCGGGGGATTCTTGCGGGGTCTTACTTTTTGGTACTGTACACGACGATCTGCCGGATGATCGCTTCGACCATCTGGACCTCAGAAGGCGACAATTTGTCAAGCAGGTCGTTGATGGCGCGGTGGCGGACATAGGAAATGCTCTCGGCGTCCTGCTCTTCCCAGCCCATCAAAAACCCGGGTGTGACTCCCAAAGCTTTGGCAGCCGCTTCGATCTTTTCCGACGGGATGTTGGTGACGATGCCGGTCTCGTACTTGTAAAGCGTCTGCTTGATGACTCCCATTTTCTGTGCAAGTTCTGTCTGCGAAATGCCTTCCCGTTTGCGGGTCGCACGGATGCGGTCGCCGACGGTCATTGCTGTATCGGACATGCCTTAACACAACTCCTCTCACATAATGGTAACTCCATTATACAGGTTCTGCTCCAAACTTGTAACCCTTCGTAACAGCTTATTGCCCGAAATTCACAACTTTTTCACAGGTGTGAATGAGCTGCGTACAAATACTGGACATTCCCGGCAGCTTTATTTATAATTTTAAAGAAGATTTCTTGAAAGCCCCTCTCTGGGGCGATGAACCGGAGGTACTTTTACTATGATCCAGGATTCCATCGTCACCCTCATGAATAAACAGGACCTGACCTTTGACGAGGCGGAAGCCGCCGTCGACGAGATCATGGACGGACGTTCCACGGACATCCAGATCGGCGCGTTCCTGGTCGCCCTCGCTCTAAAGGGCGCATCCGTTGAGGAGATCGCCGGTGCGGCCAAGGGCATGCGCAACCACTGCGACAAGTTCTTCGACGATGAGGACATCCTGGAGATCGTCGGTACCGGCGGGGACAAGTCCAACACGTTCAACGTCTCGACGGCGGCCGCTTTTGTCTGCGCTGCCGCGGGCATCAAAGTCGCGAAGCACGGCAACCGCGCCGCCACCAGCAACTGCGGTACGGCAGACGTCCTGGAAGCCCTCGGCATGAAGCTGGCCATTCCGCCGGAGCGCATCAAGGAAGTCCTGGAAAAGACCAACTTCTGCTTCCTGTTCGCGCAGAACAGCCACATCATGAACCGCTTCCTGGCGCCCATCCGCCGCCAGCTCCCCTGGGACACCGCGTTCGACATGCTCCGGCCCATCATCGACTATGCCGGCGCCGCGGAACACCTCATCGGTGTCACCGACGAACGGTTCGTCGAGCCTCTGGCCCGCGTTCTGTCCCGTCTCGGCGCCAAACGCTGCATGATCGTCTATTCCGAGGACTGCCTCGACGAGATCGCCTGCGGCGGCCGCACCATCGTCTGTGAAGCCATCGACGGAAAGTTCCATACGTACGCGCTGTCTCCGACCCAGTACGGTCTGCCGATCTGCTCGAAAGACGACCTCTCCGGCGGCACCCCGAAAGTCAACGCCGCCATCCTGAACGACGTCTTTGCCGGCAAAAAGGGCCCGCAGAGAGACGCCGTCGTCTTCAGCGCCGCGCTCTGCCTCCACGTTTCGAAGAACATCTCCGTGGAAGAGGGCATCCGGATCGCCGAAGAGATGCTCGATTCCGGCAGGGCTGCCGAAGTCCTGAAAGAAGTCGTCGAACTGACCGTCGACATGTAACGAAGACCCACCGGGCAACGAACTTGTTCGCTGCCCTTTTTTCTTGAGAGGAGCTTATACCTTGGCACAGAACATAGCCGCGAAGCAGGATGCGGAACTGCATTCGTGGAAACGGTACGCACTCAAATATTTCATGATCACCCTCGGCATCCTGATCGATGCCATCGCCCTGGAGCTGTTCCTGATCCCGAACTCGGTCCTGGACGGCGGGCTCACGGGGATCTCCCTGATGATCCAGTACAAGACCGGCTGGCCGCTGGGTCTCATCGTGTCGGCGTTCAACCTTCCGTTCATCTTTCTCGGCATGAAGCAGGTGGGCAGGCGGTTCGCGTTTGCCTATATCTACGCGCTGGCCGTGTTCACACTGTTCACCCAGCTGTTCCACCACGTGGCGCCCGTCACGGAGAACGAACTGCTCTCCGTCGCGTTCGGCGGCTTCCTGCTCGGCGCCGGTGTCGGCCTCGTCCTGCGGGGCGGCGCCTGTATCGACGGCACGGAGCTCGTTGCCCTGATGATCTCCCGGAAGAGCGCCGCCTCGACGGGCGTCGTCATCCTCGTCTTCAACCTGATCATCTTCACGGTGGCGTCGTTCCTCTTCGGTGTGGACCGGGCGCTGCTGTCACTCCTCACGTACTACATCGCCTCCCGCATCATCGACAAAGTGGAAGAGGGCCTCGACACGGCGAAGCAGGTCATCGTCATCACGGACGACGCGGAGCCCATCGCCGATGCCATCTACAAACGCCTCGGCCGCACCGTGACCATCTCGGCGGCCCGCGGCCTCGTCTCCGGCAAAAAAGAGATGCTATACGTAGTCATCACCCGACTGGAACTGCCGGAGCTGCGTGAGATCGTCGAAGAGTCCGACGAGAGCGCGTTCATCACCATCTCCGATGTCAACGAGATCATCGGCAAACACGTCCGGAAAGTGGACGAAGCGGTCGTCGAGGAACTGGAAGCCTGACGGCTGCCGGAAAGACGAAGACCCGAGAGAAAGGAGAGACGCCCCTTGTCTCTGGAAACCATCAAAACCGTGGAGGACCTGTCGCTCAATGCCTGGCCGTCGCACCAGATGCAGGTGTACGACGGGTGGATCCTCCGCTTCTCCTACTTCTATACTCACCGCACCAACTGTGTCGAGACCATCGGGCCGGCGCAGCTGCCCATCGCCGAAAAGGTGGCGTACTGCGAAGAGGTCTACGAAAAGTGGGGGACCCCCTGCATCTTCAAGATCTCTCCGCTGACCACGCCCGCCCTGGAACTCTTCCTCGAAGAGCGCGGGTACGAGGAACAGCACCGCGTGGACAACATGGTCCTGGACCTTGCCTCCTGCGGCGATGCACCGCACAAAGGACTCGCCCTCCCGCTCGTCGTGGGAGACCGGGTCGACGACGAATGGCTCGACGCGCTGTTTGCACTGAAAGGCGTCTCGAACGCGGACCACCTGCGGGTGGTGCCGTCGATGTATGCCGCCATTCCGAAGGACGAGATCACGGTGAAGGTACTGGACCCCGATGGGCATGTCGCAGGAACGGGCCTCGGCATTTTAGACCGGGGTTATGTGGGCGTGTACGCGATCCACGTCCGGGAGGACTGCCGCCGGCAGGGCCTCGCCGAAGCCATCGTGCGCACCATCCTGACGGAGGGCGCCCGGCAGGGCGCGACCAAAGCCTACCTCCAGGTGGTGTCGGACAACGAGCCCGCGCGGCGGCTTTACGAGAAGCTCGGTTTCGTGTCGGAATACGAGTGCTGGTTCCGGGTCAAAGAGGGTCTCTAAACCCATATATTGTGGAGAGTTATCCTACAATAGACATAGATATTGTTATTTTCCCGCAACTTTTTATTGAAAAACAGATACTCTTACTGTTATGATTATCATAATAGGGGTCGTCTGACTCGTGGACGACTCGAATGAAATGGGCGAGAAGAAAGGAGCTCTGAACGTGGAACAGAGCAGAAATATCCGAAACGGCTCCGGTGCGACCGGTCGGCACATCAGTACCGACGCGGCCATCAACCAGAAGAAAGCAGCGCAGAAAAAATCTGCCGCTGCCAAACGCCGTGGCAAGAAAGCCGTCGACGGCGTCAAGCAGGCGGCGAAGAAACCGGCTGCGAAGAAAACGTCTTCGGGCAAGGCGAACAGTGCGGCGAAACGGCCCGCCAATCGCCAGGCTCCCGCGAAGCAGTCTCAGAACGCGCGGAAGCAGACCTCCAATGCGAAGAAGCAGCAGAACGCGAAACGCAACGCGCAGCTGCAGAACGCCCGGGCAAACGGCCAGAAGAAACCGGCTGCCCGCAAGAAGAAAAAGTATAAAGTCAATTACCGGAGACTCATCACGTGCATCGTGGCGGCTCTCCTCGTATTCCTCCTTCTGTTCCTCATCATCCATGCTATCGCGCACAAGGGGAGCAAGAAAGGCTGGTACAACGTCTACGTGACGTCCGCCACCAGCGACTGCCGCCTCGGCCGCGTCACCGAACTCGATGAGAACGGTGTCCCCGCCAAGGTCGACCTCCTCGAAGAGGTCAAGGACGGCGTCTATCTCGTCCCGGTCCAGTGCGGCGGCACCTCGACGATCATCGTCGCGGACAAGGACTACAGCTTCAACAAGGTGAACCCGTATAACACCGAGTATTACCTCGCTTCGGTCCAGGCCGAGTACTCCTCCGACGCCGCCAAGCAGGCGGAGTTCGAAGACAAGTACCAGCCGTCCATCGTCGAGGTCGAAGGACAGACCATCACGACGAGCGGTATGAAAGACCTGCCGGCCATCGCGCTTTACGGCAGCGACCGCGTCAAGGACAAACTCGCCGATGCCGCGGTCGGTTCCCCGCAACCGTCCATCCCGGTCAAGAAACTGGACTACAACGGCCGCAAGCAGCCGGAAGCTCCCGCCAAGACCGATGAGACCGCCACCTTCACCTTCTCGGCGTCCGGCGACAACCTCATCCATCAGAAGATCTTCCAGCAGGCTTCCACCCGCGCCGGCGGAAACGGCTACGACTTCAACTTCTGCTACGAGAGCGTTTCGAACTTCTACCAGCAGCACGACCTCAACTGGATCAACCAGGAGTCCCTGCTCTCCAGCAAGCTCGGTCCCGCGAGCTACCCGACCTTCTCCACCCCGGGTGAGGACGGTCAGGCCCTGTACAACCTTCTCAACATGCGCGTCTTCAGTGTCGCGAACAACCATATCTACGACCAGGGTGCCACCGGCATCGAGGCCACGACCGAGTACTACGAGAACGACATGCCGGACGATGTCCTGGCCACCGGTCTCTGGAAGAAGAGCGATCTCGACGACATCCCGGTGTATTCCTGCAAGGGACGGTCCATCGCCTTCCTGTCTTACACCTACGGCACGAACGGCATCTCCACGCCGGAGTCCGCAGACAGACGGGTCATCTATACGAGCGAGACCGACATCATCAAGAAACAGGTCAAGAGAGCCAACAAGCTCGCCGACATCGTCATCGTCGGCTGCCATTGGGGCGTCGAAGGGAGCCACGTCATCTCCGACGAACAGAAGAAGCTGGCTCAGAACCTCGCAGACTGGGGCGCTGACCTCATTGTTGGTACCCATCCGCACGTCGTCCAGAACGCCGAGTGGATCAACACCGAGGACGGCCGCAAAGTCTTCTGCGCCTACTCGCTCGGCAACTTCATCTCCACGCAGGCCCTTGCCGACCAGGTCGTCGGTCTGGTCCTCGACTGTACCATCGACACCGTGACCACTCCGGACGGAAAGGTCACTGTCGAGATCCGCAACCCGAAGCTCGTCCCGACCGTCACGGTCTACGGCGCGGACTTCTCCAATGTCCACGTGGTCTGGTACCGGGACTTCACCGAGACAGACGCGATGAACCACGGCGTCAAGATCAGCAACCAGAACTTCACGTACCTGTGGATCGGCACCATGCTGAAACAGTACGTCAACACCGACTACCTCGACCTTCCGGACTCCACCGCGGGCAACGCCCTGAACGGTGAGCTCAGCGAGGAAGAGACCACGGCCGATCCCACGGCGACCACGGCCGCCGGCGCTTCCACGAGCGCCACGAGCGCAGCCGCATCGTCCACCGCGGCGACCACGACGGCCCGCACCACGGCGGCCACCACGACCGCTGCTCCGACGACCACCGCCGCTCCGACGACCGCCGCGACGACTACCGGCGCCACCGTCGGCGAAGGCCGCATCACGAACGGCCCGGTCGGCCTCGCCGCTGCCGGCAACTGATTGCACGTCACCAGCGAAAATACAGATCAAACTTCAAAGAGCTTCCTGCTTTTGCAGGAAGCTCTCTTTTTGCCTCTATCCAGCAAACTGGAATTTGTCGCGTTTCTCTATGATTTACCGCCTGTTTTCCTGATTCGGCAAAAGAGGCGGTAAATTATGGAGCACTTTTCGGAGTTGGAAGACGAAATTACCGCCTGTTTTCCCAATTTGACGGAAATAGGCGGTAAAAAT
>JAZOTY010000076.1:0-2221 GCA_045657845.1 Acutalibacteraceae bacterium
CATCAACGCAACTTTCGATTCTGGAGGTTTTACTTTGGATAAGGAAAAAATGAACGCAGAAGTTCTGGAGAATGCGGAAGCGCTCGCGGAAGAAAACACGGCGGGCGCGGCAGGCGGGGAAGACGCTGAAGTCAGCGAAGACCCGTACGCCGGCATGACTCCGGAAGAGGCCGAGAAGGCGGCAGCGAAGGCTGCGGCGGACCGTGCGGCTGCCATCGAAGAGGCGGAACGCGCGGCGGAAGAAGCCGCGGACGTCGCGGTCCAGGCGAAGGAAGCCGCCATCGGTGAGTTCGATGACATCGAAGAGATGGACACTCTGGTCGACGATGAGTATGGCGCCGATCAGATCCAGGTTCTGGAGGGCCTCGAGGCCGTCCGGAAACGTCCCGGCATGTACATCGGTTCCACCGGTCCGCGCGGCCTGCACCACCTGGTCTATGAGATCGTTGACAACTCCATCGACGAAGCGCTGGCCGGCTTCTGCACGCACATTGAAGTGAACATCCTGCCCGGGGACATCATCGAAGTCCGCGACAACGGCCGTGGTATCCCGGTCGGCATCAACGAGAAACTGGGCATTTCGTCGGTCACGGTCGTTCTGACCGTCCTCCACGCCGGCGGCAAATTCGGCGGTGGCGGCTACAAGGTCTCCGGCGGTCTGCACGGCGTCGGTTCCTCCGTCGTCAACGCGCTGTCCGACTGGCTCGAAGTCGAAGTCCGTCAGGACGGCAAGGTCCACTACCAGAAGTTCAACCTGGGTGTGCCCGAAGAAGACCTCAAGGTCATCGGCGACACGGAAGAGACCGGAACCACCATCCGGTTCAAGGCCTGTGCCGACATCTTCCAGGAGACCACGGTCTACGAGTTCGAGACCCTGCAGAAACGCCTCAGAGAACAGGCTTTCCTGAACGCGGGCCTCAAGATCACGCTGACCGACCTGCGCGAAGTCCCCGCAGAAGACCTCGAGAAGGCGAAACAAATCGCCTCCAAGATCTCCAACAAGAAAAAGGACGAGGAGTTCGGCGAAGCCGAGACCGAAGT
Source organism: Acutalibacteraceae bacterium (assembly GCA_045657845.1). Lineage (GTDB taxonomy): Bacteria > Bacillota > Clostridia > Oscillospirales > Acutalibacteraceae > RUG420. The sequence goes on from JAZOTY010000076.1 coordinate 1,042, forward strand.
GCTCGCGAACCTGCCGAACGTCCACCAGGAGATCTACTGCTACGAAGGCGGCATCTCCGAGTTCGTCCGGCTCATCAATAAAGTCCGCGGCTTCCAGCCGCTGCATGACGAGGTCATCTCCTTCAAGGCCGTCAAGACCGACCGCGAAGTGGACGTCGCTCTCATGTACAACGACTCCTACTCCGAAGTCCTGTACTCCTTTGCCAACAACGTCCGCACCATCGACGGCGGTACGCATGAGACCGGCTTCAAGACGGCGCTCACCCGCGTCTTCAACGACTACGGCAAGAAGTACGGCTACCTCAAGGAAGGCGACAAGAAACTTTCCGGCGACGACGTCCGCGAAGGTCTTGTGGCAGTCATCTCCGTCAAGCTGACGGACGCCCAGTTCGAGGGCCAGACCAAGGGCAAGCTCGGCAACACCGACATCACCCCGCTGGTCTCGAAGGGCACCTACGAAAAACTCATGGAATACTTCGAGGAGCACCCGCAGGTCGCGAAGGCGATCTACAACAAGGCGCTCGAAGCGGCCCGTGCCAGAGAAGCCGCGCGCAAAGCCCGCGACCTCGCCCGCCGGAAGACCGCGCTCGAAGGCAACTCCTTACCCGGCAAGCTGTTCGACTGCCTCGACAAGGGCAACGAACTGACCGAACTGTACATCGTCGAGGGTGATTCCGCCGGCGGCTCTGCCAAGGAAGGCAGAGAGAGACAGTACCAGGCCATCCTTCCCCTCTGGGGCAAGATGCTGAACGTCGAGAAGGCGCGCATCGACAAGGTCATCGGCAACGACAAGCTGACGCCTATTGTTACCTCCCTCGGCACCGGCATCGGCGACGAGTTCGACATCACGAAGCTGCGGTATGACAAGATCATCCTGATGGCCGATGCCGACGTCGACGGCGCCCACATCCGTACGCTGCTGCTCACATTCTTCTTCCGTTACATGAGACCGCTCATCGAGACGGGACATGTGTACATCGCCCAGCCGCCTCTTTACAAGATCTCCAAGGGCAAGAAGTTCGCCTACGCCTACTCCGATGAGGAGCGCGACCAGGAGATCGAGAACTTCGGCGGCAACTGCGACATCCAGCGGTACAAAGGTCTGGGTGAGATGGACCCGGAACAGCTCTGGGAGACCACCATGGACCCGAAGACCCGCATCATGCTGAGAGTCAACCTG
>JAZOTY010000077.1:0-8037 GCA_045657845.1 Acutalibacteraceae bacterium
CTTTTCGGAGTGGTAAAACAAGATTACCGCCGGGTTTCTCTATTTCAAAGAAATAGGCGGTAAAAAGATGAAAAGGCTCTTATTTGGGTGCTTGATTTTACCGCCTATATTCTTGTTTTAGGCATTTTAGGCGGTAAAAAACGAGAAATCCACCCAGATGATCTTTGAGAATTACCGCCTATTTTCCCGATTTCTGCAAAAGAGGCGGTAAATGACGCCGGAGCTTCGTCGGAGGTCCATGGAGTCGGGGCAAATGGCCCCTTTCTCATCGGTTTGCGGTCAGAAACATTGTCGCAGCACTTCGGTCGGACCCCTCCCTTGCGCTGCTCTGTGTTTCTTCCTGTTCACGGGTTTCCTTCATCGGCTCCGCCGCGGAAACCCGTGAACCAGCGCCTCCTCACTCCGGCTGAATGTTTCTCCCGGCCAGCGAGAAAGCCGAAAGGGGTAGGGGTTTGGGGACAGGGGAAGGTGGCTTTCTCCCACGCTCTTTGGCTTCCCCTTCCCCGGAAATAAATAGAAAAGACCTGCAGAGGACTCTGCAGGTCTTTTGTGTTGGTTGTGCTGGGTCTCAGCGATCCGCTCAGATGCGGGCGACGCCGGACTTGCGGGCAGCTTCGGCGACCGCTTTGGCGACGGCGGGGCCGACGCGCGGGTCGAATGCCTTCGGGATGATGTAGTCTTCGGACAGTTCTTCGTCAGAGATGAGGCCGGCCAGCGCCAGGGACGCAGCCATCTTCATATCTTCGTTGATGTCGGAAGCACGGACATCGAAGGTGCCGCGGAAGATGCCGGGGAATGCCAGAACGTTGTTGATCTGGTTCGGGAAGTCGGAACGGCCGGTGGAGACGACGCGGGCGCCGGCAGCTTTGGCCTCGTCCGGGAAGATCTCCGGAGTCGGGTTCGCGCAGGCGAAGACGATGGCGTCATCGGCCATGGATTCGACCATTTCCTTGGTGACGGTGCCGGGGCCGGAAACGCCGATGAAGACGTCCGCGCCGACGAGCATGTCAGCCAGAGAACCTTCTTTGTGGTCAAGGTTCGTGACTTCCGCCATTTCTTCCTTGATCCAGTTCAGACCGTCGCGGCCTTTGTAGATGGCGCCTCTGCGGTCACACATGGTGACGTCTTTCGCGCCGTAGGACATCAGAAGTTTGACGATGGCGATGGCGGCTGAGCCGGCACCGGACGTAACGATCTTGATGTCCTCGATGTTCTTGCCGACGAGTTTCAGCGCGTTGATGAGACCGGCCAGAGTGATGACGGCCGTACCGTGCTGGTCATCGTGGAAGATCGGGATGTCGCATTTCTCTTTCAGTTTGCGCTCGATCTCGAAGCAGCGGGGAGCCGCGATGTCTTCGAGGTTGACGCCGCCGAAGGAACCGGAGATCATGTAGATGGTCTCAACGATGGTATCGACATCTTTAGACTTGATGCAGAGCGGGAACGCGTCTACATCGCCAAAGTTCTTGAACAGAACGCATTTGCCTTCCATGACGGGCATGCCGGCTTCGGGGCCGATGTCGCCAAGGCCGAGGACTGCGGTGCCGTCGGTGACGACGAGGCACATGTTGTGTCTGCGGGTCAGCTCATAGCTCTTTTCGAGGTCCTTCTGGATCTCAAGGCAGGGTGCGGCGACGCCGGGGGTATATGCCAGAGAAAGGTCGTCTTCATTTTCGGTCGGGACGGTCGAAACGACTTCGATCTTGCCCTTCCATTCGCCGTGCAGTCTGAGGGATTCTTTTGCGTAATCCATGGGAGCTCCTTCCTTTCGTAAAAAAGCACTTAACTTTTTGTTTTTCTCAAAAAGAGAGCCGGTCTCGGGTTGAAGCCGGCTCCCTGAATGCCGTTATGATGTCGGACTCAGTCCTCCCAGGGGAACTTGTACTGCGTCAGGCCAAGCTCGTCACGGACAGCGACGATCTCTTTCTGAACGGGCTCCGTGATCGGGACACCCTTGTCTTTTCTTTCCAGCCAGACGTCCCACTCTTTTTCGTTGGCGGTGTAGATGCGCTCGGCACCCGGAGCCTTCGTGGAGTTACGGACGGAGCGGATGATCTCGCCGGCTTTCTTTCTGGCGAGCTCTTCACCGAGGAAGTGGTCGGTGTCGATGGCGATGAAGAAGTGGCCGAGATGATAGGGAACGAGGTTGCCGTTCTCATCTTTACCGTCGAGCATCTTGCCGTAGTTGCCGTCCTGAAGGATGGCGGAAAGAAGTTCGACGACCATGGCGTAGCCATAGCCCTTGTAGCCGCCGAGCGCTTCGCCGGCGCCACCGAGGGTGGTGAGGGCTGCGGTGCCCTGGCGGATCATCTTGAGGCCTTCGCCTGCGTCGCCGCAGAACTCTTCGCCGTCTCTGGTGATGACGGTGCCCTTGTGGACGTTCTCGCCGATGCGCTCATAGTACTCGATCTTACCGTTCTGGGTGATGGAGGTGGCGCAGTCGATAACGAAGTCGAAGTCTTCATCGGTCGGGATGCCGATGGTCAGCGGGTTGGTACCGAACATGCCGTCGACGCCCCAGGTCGGAGCAACAGACGGACGGGCGTTGGTGCCGGTGATGCCGATGCAGCCCTGCTTCGCAGCCTGAGAGGCATAGTAACCGGCGATGCCGTAATGGCAGGAGTTGCGGACCGCGACCATGCCCAGGCCGTATATCTCGGCCTTGTCGATGGCCATCTGCATGGACTTGTAGCCAATGACCTGACCCATTCCGTCGTGTCCGTCGACAACAGCGGTGGTCTCGGTCTCTTTGACGATCTCGAAGTTGGTGACAGGCTGCTGGATGCCGGCTTTGATCCTGTCAAGATAGATGGGTTTGAAGCGGTTGCAGCCGTGGCTCTCGATGCCGCGCTTGTCGGACTCGAGGAGAACGTCGGTGCAGATCTTCGCGTCTTCTTCCGGAATGCCGTAACCGATGAATGCGTCAGTCACGAACGGGGTGATGAGGTCCCAGGGACAAAATACTCTAGGCATGATTTCTACAACTCCTTAAACAATAGTGCTGATACCGAAATTTCCTCTTCTCAAAACGGAAATTTCACCACATACAATTGTACCGTTTTGTCAGTTTTTTATCAATAACATTTTGTAAACTTGTATCAAAAAAAGATATATGAAAAAAGCCTCCCGGCAAGGAGGCTTTTTGTGTATTTCGTTGGCGATTCACGGCATCAGCCCAGGAACGACGGCAGGTACTCATAGAGGGCGTTCCCGAACAGAGACAGGAACACGACCCGGGGCATCATACCGGCCATGGAGATGCCGAGATATTTCAGATAATTGTAATGCGCGCTCCCGTAGAACATGGAGATGGCATTGACGGAAAAGAAGGGGATGAACCGCAGGAAGAACATGACGACCGCGCTGTCTCTCGAGTCGTCTTCCAGGTACTCCCTTCCCCGCTTCATCTTGTCGAGCTGGCGGGAGACGAACTCGCCGCCGAGGAAAAAGCCCATGAAGTAGGACGTCGTCAGCTCCACAACGACACCGGCGATGTTGACGAGCAGGCCGATGACCGGCGTGAAGGCCACTCCGACACCCACGTTGACGAGCGACGCCGGCACGACGAGGACGATGGACTTGATGGCGAACAGCGCCATGACGACCAGGAACCCTTTCCAGGGAGACCCGGCCCGGCGGACCATCTGCTCCACGTCGAGGTGACGGAGCGTGTCGAAGTTCAGGATGATGAACGTGAGCAGGAGACCGACGATGAGGATGCGTAAGATGTCCTGCCAGTGTTCTTTCCAGTACTCTTTCAGGTTGAAATCTTTCATAGACATCAGAACAGGAACGCACAGCCCGCGAGCATCATGCGGGAAATGTAGTTGAGAAACAGCGAAAGCGCCCGGATGGGACGGGTCTCAAATTTGTCGGGACGGCTGTAGCGGATGGCGATCATCATGACCGACAACGCGAACAGGATGCCTGCGGTGAGAACGAACGAGGCATGGCTCGGATCCTGCTGGTACATCCAGAACGAGTAGACCGAGACGGAAGCGAACAGTGCACTTGTCAGAAGCAGGAAGAACACCGCGATGATGAACATCTTCGTGGAAAGCTCCGGCATCTCGAACTGTGTCAGCAGCGCGCCGACAAGGGTGAACAGCAGGGGCAGCAGGAACATCAGAAGGAACGGGATGGCGAACTCCTGTGTGTCTCCGTGGATGCCTTTGACAAATGCGACCAGTTCCAGGAAGAACGAGATGATGAACAGCACGCCGACGACACCGAACGTAAGGTTGCCGAGTGTCACCTGCTCCGTCGACATCATCTCGAAGAGCTTTTTGCTGGAGCCGCCGTGCTTCAGTTGCATGGTCGCAAGGCCCATGTCCCCCAGGAAGGCAAAGAACAGACCTGCCATAAACAGGATGCTGGCCTGAGAGATCGGATGCCCTTCATGCAGGGTGTAGATCAGGATGAGGTCCATGCCGTAAAAAATGACCATCGAAGATGTGGCACCCTTCAGGATGTAGCTTTTGAGATCGGTCCTGTCGCGGCCGAAGTAAAGGAACAGTGCCAGAACAATGAGTTCGATGACCCAGCACACGGCTCCTGATATGCTCATCAGATTCATTTATTTTCCCTCCTCAATGTGCTCTCTGCCCGTCTCAATAATGTGACGGACATGGTCGTCATCGAGGGAATAGTAGACCATCTTCCCGTCCCGTCGGGACTTGACCAGCTTGTTTTGTTTCAGCGTGCGCAGCTGGTGGGAAATGGCGGACTGGGTCATCTCCAGGGTCTCTGCCAGGTCCGCGACGCAGATCTCGTCCTGATCGATCAGGACGCAGAGGATGCGCAGGCGGGTGGAGTCCCCAAAAACCTTGAAGAGGTCCGCAAGGTCATAGAGAGTATTCTCATTCATGTTTCTATATCTCCCCGTTGACGTTCGTATTTCCACTTACAGCTTCTTCACAAACAGACAACGGATGGCGTTGAGCACACAGAGCACCATGACGCCGACGTCGGCGAAGATGGCGATCCACATGTTCGCAATGCCAAGTGCGCCAAGGATCAGACATGCGAACTTAACGCCGATCGCGAACCAGATATTGGTCTTCACGATGCGCATACACTTGCGGGCGATACGGACTGCTTTCGTGATCTTCAACGGGTCGTCATCCATGAGGACCACGTCAGCCGCCTCGATGGCAGCGTCCGAGCCGAGAGCGCCCATCGCGATACCAAGATCGGCACGAGACAATACCGGCGCATCATTCATCCCATCACCCACGAAGGCCAGCGTCTCGTTTTTATTCTGTTTCTGAAGAAGTGCTTCTACTATTGTAACCTTATCTGCAGGGAGAAGTCCAGCGTGAACTTCATTCACCCCGATATAATCGGCGATTTGCTTCGCGGTGGCTTCATTGTCCCCCGTCAGCATGACCGTTCTCCGGATGCCGGCTTCTTTCAGACCGGCGATCGCCTCTTTGGAATGCTCTTTCAACTCATCGGAAATGACGATATGTCCGGCGTACTCACCGTCGACTGCTACATGGACAATGGTGCCGATGCTGTGGCAGTCGTGGAACGGGATGCCGAGACTCGTCATGAGGCGGTTGTTGCCGGCGGCGACCTCGTGTCCGTCCACCATGGCGGTGACGCCGTGACCGCTGATCTCTTTGACATCAGAGACCAGGGACGGGTCGAGTTCTTTGCCGTAAGCGGCCAGGATGCTCTTCGCGATGGGGTGCGGAGAATGGCTCTCCGCGTGCGCGGCCAGCCGGAGGAGCTCCTCCTCTTCGTACGGACTGTGGTGGACCCCGGTGACCGCGAAGTTCCCGCGGGTCAGGGTGCCGGTTTTGTCGAAGACGACCGTCTTGATATTGGCGAGGGTCTCCATGTAGTTGGAGCCCTTGATGAGGATGCCCGCGTTGGACGCGCCGCCGATGCCGCCGAAGAAACTCAGGGGCACGGAGACGACGATGGCGCAGGGGCAGCTGATGACGAGGAACGTGAGCGCCCGGTAGATCCACTGGGTCCAGAGCGGGTCGAGGCTCATCGCCAGACGGGCAAGGGGCGGAGCGATCGCCAGAAGCACCGCGGCCGCGACGACGGCGGGCGTGTAGTATTTCGCGAACTTCGTGATGAAGTTTTCCGCCTTCGCTTTGCGGGACCCGGCGTTCTCCACGAGCTCGAGGATCTTGGACGCCGTGGACTCGCCGAAGGCTCTTGTCGTGCGGACCTTCAGGACGCCGGACAGGTTGATGCCGCCGGAGTTGACGGGGCTGTCCGGGCCGACGTCCACCGGCAGGGACTCGCCGGTCAGGGCGCTGTTGTTGAGGCTCGACTCGCCCTCGATGACCACGCCGTCGATCGGGATGCGTTCGCCGGGCTCGACCACGATGACCGAACCGGGTTCGAGCGTGTCAGGGTCCACCTGCACGAGCTTCCCGTCCTCTTCCACATTGGCGTAGTCCGGACGGATGTCCATGAGGTCCGAGATGTTCTTGCGGCTCTTCCCGACGGCGATCGACTGGAACAGTTCGCCGATCTGGTAGAACAGCATGACCGCGACGCCTTCGGTGTACTCCTGTAGGATGATGGCGCCGATGGTGGCGATGGCCATCAGGAAGTTCTCGTCGAACACCTGGCCCCGGCCGATGCCCTTGAGGGCTTTCCATAAAACGTCATAGCCCACCACGAGGTACGGGACCATGTAGAGGGCGAACAGGACGTATTCATTGATGTTGGTGAAATGGGAGACGAGGCCCAGCACGACCATCAGCACGGCAGCGACGATGATGCGGATGAGGGCCTTCTTCTGCTTTCTTCTCATAGCGTGCTCCTTCGCGCAGGGGGCGATTTAGAACTCGATCTCGATATCGTCGTCGACTTTCCGGGCGTTCTTCAGGGCCTTTTTCATGACCTTCTTCTCATCGGCGCCCTCTTCGAACTCGACGTTCATCTTGAGTGCCATGAAGTTGACGGTGGCATCGGCGATGCCCTCGGTCTTCTTGACAGCTTCTTCCATTTTGGCGGCGCAGTTGGCACAGTCGACATAAATCTTGTAACTCTTCATAACAGATCCTTCTTTCCAGGGGCACATCGCCCCGGCACATTGGGTTTTCGTTCGAACATATGAGCATATGTTCATATGACACCTTCATTATATGTGCCGCACGCGCTTCTGTCAATATATACTTTCAAAAAAGTAAAAAAGGCTCCCCTTCCGGGAAGCCTTTCATGTTTTGTCTAAGGAACATAACGATGCTCCGGATCAGTCATAATCGTACCGGAACGCTCGCCGAAGGCGATAGAATCCTACCTCTCGTGAGGAACGGACCTTATGACGGAGACGGAGACAGCGTTCTGTTCCGCGCCCTCCTCGCCAGATGCCGCCGCAGGAAGGACGGCCGCGTCAGCAGCGGGACGGTCAGGAACAGGAACGTGTTCATGTTGAGCTCGAGGAGCCGCGGCTCGACGAAGCAGTAGATGAAGATGATGCCGTAGAGGAAGCATTTGTGGTACTCCCCTTTCCGGCCCAGCCGCGCGCTGACCCAGAACATGGCGACGAGCATGCCGAGGAACACGAGCACGCCGAAGTACAGAAGGATGTACACGTACGCGCAGTCGACAAAGTTGTAGGTCTTTTCGATGTCGGAGATGTCGGTCCGGGCGCCGAACCCGACCCACTCGATGTCGTTGCCGAGCAGGTGGATGCCGTACTCCTGCACGCCGACATAGGCATAGTAGATGCGGTTCGACAGGATGTAGTCCGTCTTCTGTGCGAGGCCCGACAGCGGGAACGCGAACAGGAGCGCGAGGTACCCGCAGAGCAGTTCCGGCAGCAGGGCCCATCCCCAGCGGATGACCGACCCGAGGACCGGGACCGTCATCAGTTTGTCGACGAAGCGGTGGAGCGGCGCCCGCCACTTCTCGACGCTGCGGATAAATTCGACCGCGATGAGGAACGTGTTGACCATGAGGCCGAGACGGGCGTCGGTCAGGAGGTAGAGGAGCAGGTTGAGCCCCTCCAGCAGAGCGACGGACGTCGGTTTCATGGGTTTCTTCCGCGTCCAGAACAGAAGGAGC
>JAZOTY010000078.1:0-18173 GCA_045657845.1 Acutalibacteraceae bacterium
AGGGGTTTGATTTACAATGTGTGTAGGTCATTTGCTCGTGGACAAACCAGAGCAAAAGAAACCACGAGAGAAAGAAGGACTGGCATGAGCATCGATATCGGCATTATTGAGACCCCGACCGTGCGGCAAATGTTCATGGAACGCATTGCCGGCATGATCGTCAGCGGAGAACTGAAGCCCGGCGACAAGCTGCCCTCAGAACGTGAGATGGCGGCGCAGGCCAAGATCTCCAAGTCGGCCGTGCACTTCGCCATGGTCGAACTCGAGCGTATGGGTTTCGTCAAGACCATCCTGCGGCAGGGCACGTATGTCCAGGACTTCACCCTGCACGGCACGGCCGAGACCCTGAACCTGCTCACCAGCACCAAGAACTTCCACTACACCCCGGAGAACGTCCGCGACATCATCGACATGCGCGACGCCATCGAATCCGCGGCGCTCGAGCGTCTCGCGGACAACCTGACCGACGAGGCTGTCGCCGCGTTCCGGGAGGATATCGAAGCGTCCAAGCGGATCCTGGAAGAGGGCCTTCCCGGGAACGACGGAGTCGTCGACAACACGGGCGCCGATTTCACCGGGAAAGACAAGTACCCGAACCTCGACGTCCCGAAACTGGCCCGCTCCTTCTTCCACTTCCACCACAATCTGTGCGTCTACTCCGGCAACTTCGTCCTGCCGCTCATCTTCAACACGTTCAAGGACTCCACCTCCTACTTCTGGGAGCAGCCGATCCGCGAGTTCGGCCCGGAGCGCTGCATCGAGTTCATGGAAGCCATGCTCGACGCGGTCATGACGAAAGATGCCAAGCGGTCCAAAGCGTATCTGCGAGGCCAGCTGGAGGTCTACCGCGACGTCATCGCCGGGAGGACCACGTTCTGATCCGATCATCAAAAAGGACCCCGTTCGGGGTCCTTTCTTATTAACGCTTTTCTTTACTTTAATCAGATAACATGATACTATAATGAAGACTTTATTTCTTCGAAATAATCAAGTTCTGGAAGGAGAATCTCTATGAAAAAACTCATTGCGGTCATTCTCGCGGCCATGATGGTCGTTCTGCTCGCTGCCTGCGGCGGCGGAAGCAAGAGCGGCGACGCCAAGTACGTCTTCCTCGAGGAAGAGATGGGTACTGAGTCCTATGCCATCGGCTTCAAGAAAGGCAACGAAGATCTGGCGAAGACCGTCACCGGCGCCGTGTACGCGCTCGTCAAAGACGGCACCTATGACAAGATCGGTGAAAAGTACCCCGACATCAAAGATTACCTCTCCCTGAAGGCAGAGGACCTCGCCGATGCCGAAATCCCCGCAAAGGGATCGGGCGACCCGAACTTCACCTTCAAACACGGCTTCGACCTCGACTATCCGCCTTACTCCTATCTCAAGGATGACGGCTCGGTCGGCGGTTTCGACGTCGAACTCTGCCAGGCAGTCTGTGCCTACATGGGCTGGAAGTACGAGTCCGTCCCCTTCAACTGGGAAGCCAAAGACATGGAACTGAACGCCGGTTCCTGCGACTGCATCTGGTCCGGTTTCACCAAGGAAGGCCGTGAAGACAAGTACACCTGGGGCTGCACCTACTCGAACAACGTCCAGGGCATCCTGGTCGCTTCCGACTCCGGCATCACCACGCTGGCCGACCTCGCCGGCAAGACTGTCGGTGTCCAGATCGACACCTCCGCTGCGGAGATGCTCGAAGACTCCAAGAAAGAGCTTGCTGACACCTTCGGCGAACTCAAGACCTATGAGACCTACACCGTCGCGTTCAACGACCTGAAGGCCGGCGCCATCGACGCCATCGCCATCGACATGACGGCCGGTGCCTATCTCATTTCCAACGAAGCGAAATAAACAGTAAGTACAGATCGGGGCATGAGCCGACATGAGGTCCATGCCCCTTATCTATGGAGGTAACTATATGTCCTGGCAAATCATGCTCTCCGCGATGGGCGAAGGCATGCTGCGCACCCTGGCCATCTTCTTCCTCACGATCCTCTTCTCCATGCCCCTCGGCATGATCGTGACGCTGCTGCGCCGCTCGAGATTCAGGATCATTTCCGGGATCATGAAGGTGTACATCGCCATCATGCGCGGCACTCCGCTGATGCTTCAGCTCCTCGCCTGGTATTTCGGCCCGTACTACCTGTTCGGCGCCTCGATCCGCGGCTACCGGTTCGCCGCCATCATCATCGGTTTCACCATGAACTATGCCGCCTACTTCGCGGAGATCTACCGCGGCGGTATCGAGTCCATTTCCGCCGGCCAGTATGAGGCCGCGGAAGTCCTGGGTTACAGCAAGACCCAGACCTTCTTCAAAATCATCCTGCCGCAGGTCATGAAGACCATCATGCCCTCGGTCACCAACGAGATCATCACCCTGGTCAAGGACACGTCCCTCGCCTTCGCCCTCGCGTACAACGAGATGTTTGCCATCGCGAAGCAGATCGCCGCGTCCCAGACCTCGTTCACGCCATACGTCGTCGCAGGTGTGTTCTATTTTGTCATGAACTATGTCGTGGCATTCGTCATGGAACGCGTCGAGAAGTCTATGGCCTACTACAGTTAAGGAGGTGGCAGTATGGTTTTAGAGATGAAAAACATCAAAAAATCCTTTGGCGATGTCGAAGTCCTGAAAGACATCAGTCTTGGTGTCGACACGAGCGAAGTCGTCAGTATCATCGGCCCCTCCGGTTCCGGCAAGAGTACGCTCCTGCGCTGTGCCACGTTCCTCGAGACCATCGATTCCGGTGAGATCAGTTACACCGGGACCCCGGCGGTCACGACCGGCGCGGACGGCAAAGCGGAATATGTCAGCCCGTCAGAGCTGCGCAAAGCAAAGCAGCACTTTGGCCTGGTCTTCCAGAACTTCAACCTGTTCCCGCACTACTCCGTCATGAAGAACATCACGGACGCGCCGATCAACGTGCAGAAGCGCGACAAAGATGAGGTCTTCGCCGAAGCGGAAGAGCTTCTGCGGAAAATGGACCTCACCCAGCGCGCGGATGCCTACCCCTGCCAGCTCTCCGGCGGACAGCAGCAGCGCGTGGCCATCGCCCGTGCGCTCGCCATGAACCCCGCCATCCTCTTCTTCGACGAGCCCACCAGCGCGCTCGACCCCGAGCTCACCGGTGAGGTCCTGAAGGTCATCCGTCAGCTGGCGGAAGAAAAGATGACCATGGTCGTCGTCACCCACGAGATGCCCTTCGCCCGTTCGGTCTCGAACCGCGTCATCTTCATGGACGGCGGCGTCATCGTCGAGCAGGGCGACCCCGAAGAAGTCTTTGGCAACCCGAGCCAGGAACGCACGAAACAGTTCTTGAGGAATTATCAGCAATAATGGAAGTAACATATAGTCTGTTTGACCCGACCGGGAACATCACGCTCCTTGTGGAGACACCGGTGGCGGAAGAAGACCAGCCCTCCGTGGCGGCGGTTCTCATGACGTTGGAGCCGTCGGTGGAGCAGGTGGGTTTTATCTCCACACCGTCAGACGCCTCCTGCGATATCGATCTGCGGATGGCCGGCGGTGAGTTCTGCGGCAACGCGACCATGAGCGCGGCCGCGCTGGTGGCCATGCGCAGCGGGAAGACCCCGAAGCAGGGGGATTCCATCGGTGTGACGGTCCGTTCTTCCGGCGCCGCCCAGCCCGTGACGGTGGCGCTGAAGGCAGAGACCGATACCACATATTATGGCTCCGTCATCATGCCGAGACCGCGTTCCATCGATGACGCCCCGTTCACCGTGACCGGGGACGGCCGGAAACCGGTCATCGTCCGCTTTGACGGCATAGCGCACGTCATCCTGGAGCGTCCCGCCCCCGAGGGCGAGAGAGGACGATCCCGGGCCGAGGCCCTGGCGCGCAGCTGGTGCGAGGCCCTCGGGACAGATGCCATCGGCATCCTGTTCTTCGAGCGGCACAAGCTGAGACTCACGCCCCTCGTCTATGTCCCCGCCGTCGGCACCGTCTGCTGGGAGTCCGCGTGCGGCAGCGGCACCACCGCCATCGGCGCGTACATGGCAGACCGGACCGGCAAGCCGGTCGACATCACACTGAAAGAGCCCGGTGGCTCACTGAACATCCTGTCGCTCGATGGCAGGACGCTCCAGATGAGCGGAACGGTGAAAAGCCTCGAACAGAAAACGGCATCGCTTGCGTTTCCCCCGGATTGATGCTAAGATAATCCCGTAATCAATGAAGCAACGGCGTTTCATCTCACAGAGATGGAACGCCCTTTTTTGTGGAAAGGAGTCGAGACGATGGCAGCATTTGACCGGGTCAAAAGCGGCATCCCCGAAATGGATATCGCGCTGGACAACATCCGTCTGGGCGACAACGTCGTATGGCGCGTTTCCGATCTCGACCAGTTCAAGCTATTCATGGAGCCCTATGTCCGGCAGGCGATCGAGGACAAGCGGAATATCATCTATTTCCGGTTTGCCAACCATGAGCCGCTGCTGGAGGACTGCCCCGAAATCAAAACGATCGAAGTCCCGCTGACTCACAAATTCGAAAAGTTCACGGTCGCCATCCACAACTATATCGAGCAGGAGGGCAGAGACGCGTTCTACGTGTTCGACTGCCTGTCCGAACTCCAGGCCGCCTGGGCGACCGACCTCATGATGGGGAACTTTTTCCGGGTGACCTGTCCCTTCCTGTTCATCCTGGATACGGTGGCGTTTTTCCCGATCATCCGGGGAAAGCATTCCGTCCACGCGATCAACAAGATCCTGGATACGACCCAGCTGTTCTTCGACGTCTATTCCGACTCGAAAAACGTCTATGTCCGCCCGGGAAAGGTGTGGGAACGGTCGTCTGACACGATGTTCCTCCCGCACACCTACGACCCCGAAAGCGGAGAATTCCGCCCGATCCTCGACGGCGTCCGGTCCAGCCGGTTCTATCAGTCCCTCGGACTGGCGCAGCGTTCCGCGGAGGAGCAGTACATCGACTCCTGGGACCGCGAGTTCAACCGCGTCAAACTGCTCCATGAAAACGGCATCGACGTGACGGAGGAATGCGGCAGGATCTGCGAGATCATGATGACCCGCGATGAAAAGATGCAGGAAATGGTCAAAGAGCACTTCACGCCCGAAGACTATTTTTCCATCCGGGACCACATGCTCGGCACCGGGAAGATCGGCGGCAAGGCCTGCGGGATGCTCCTTGCCCGGAAGATCATCGAGAACCGCGAGCCGGACATCCATGAAGTCCTGGAGCCGCACGACTCATTCTATGTGGGCTCAGACCTGTATTACACCTATATCGTGGACAACAACCTGTGGGATCTGCGGATCCGGCAGCGGACGCCGGAAGGCTATTTCTCGCTGGCGGAAGAGTTCGCGGAAGGACTGATGAACGGTGCGTTTTCCGCGGCGATGCGCGAGCAGTTCGTCCGGATCATCGAGTACTACGGACAGGACCCCTACATCATCCGGTCCAGCAGTATCCTCGAGGACGGGTTCGGGAATGCGTTCGCGGGGAAGTACGAATCGGTCTTCTGCATCAACCGCGGGAGCCTGGAGACACGGCTCGCCGAATTCGAACACGCGATCAAAGTCGTCTATGCCAGTACGATGAGCCTCTCCGCCCTCGACTATCGGAAACGGCGGAACCTCGACAACCGCGATGAACAGATGGCGCTGCTCATCCAGCGGGTCTCGGGGTCCTATTACGGGTCCCGCTATATGCCCTGCGCCGCCGGCGTCGGGTATTCCTACAGCCCCTACCGGGTCATGAAGGACACCGATCCGACCGCGGGCATGCTGCGGCTGGTCATGGGGCTCGGCACGTCTGCCGTCGACCGCACGGAAGGGTCGTATCCGCGGATCGTCAATCTGGACAAGCCGGAAAAGACCTCCTACTCGTCCTCCGCGGACAAGCACAAGTTCTCTCAGGGGAAAGCGGAGGTCATCGACATGGTGGAGCGGACGCTGAGACAGCTCCCGCTCCGGGAGATCGAGGCGGACCTCCCGCGCTATCTCCAGAAGATCCTGCTCGAGCACGACTTCGACGCCGAGAGCCGCCTGCGGGAGACGGGCCGGTTCCGGCCGGTCACATTCATCTCCTGCAAAGGGCTCGTGGAAAACGAGGCCCTCATGGATCAGATGAAGCGGATGCTCCACTGCATCGAGGAGGAATATGACTATCCGGTCGACACCGAGTTCACGGTCAACATCTCGGAGAACGGCGAGTACTCGATCGACCTCCTTCAGTGCCGTCCGCTGCAGGTGCTGAAAGGGGAGACCGGGACCGTGATCCCGCCGGACATCCCGGAGGAGGAGATCCTTCTGGAGAGCCGGGGCGCGTCCATGGGCATTACCGGAACGACCTCGCTGGACACGATCGTCCTCGTCGACCCGCTCCGCTATTATGACCTTCCTTACAAGGACAAGGACCAGGTCGCCAAGCTGATCGGGAAGATCAACTGGCATTACCGCGACATGGGCAAACATATGATGCTGATCGTCCCCGGACGGGTCGGCACTTCCTCTCCGGAACTCGGCGTGCCGACGACGTTCTCCGACATCAGTGCGTTCGAGATCATCTGCGAGACCGAGGAGTCGAAGGTCGGATACAACCCCGAGTTGTCTTTCGGGAGCCACATTTTCCAGGACCTGGTGGAGGCGAGGATCCTGTACACCGCGGTCTTCCGGGACCGGAAGACGATCCATTACGCTCCGGAGAAGCTGGCTTCGTCCGACGACCTCGTTGCGGGATTCGACCCGGGCGACGCGCTCGACGGCGTCGTACATGTCTACGATGTCTCCGACCGGAACTGCCGCGTCTACAACGACGTGGCCGACGAACACCTGGTGATCACCTGCTGACACTCTCCTGTCAGATCAATACAAAAAGGACTCTGTGTTCACAGAGTCCTTTTTCTTTATGGTTTTATATCACATAATAATCGCCGGCCGCTTCCGGGTCGGTCCCGACCAGGTCTGAAAGCGTCTTCCCGTAGAAGAAGTCGTGGACCATGGAGTCGAACTCTTTCCACATGGGAAGCGTTTTGCAGAACGGCCTGCGGGAGCAGTCATAGGGTTCGTTGCAGTCGAGGCAGGCCACCGGGGCGAGGGTGCCCTCCATGAGTTCGAGGACTTCACCGACGGTCGTCTTTTCAGGGTCGCACTTGAGGCGGTACCCGCCGCCTTTGCCGCTGACGCCGGAGACATAGCCGCCGTTCACGAGCTCCTTGACGATGATCTCGAGGTATTTCTTGGAGATCTCCTGCCGCTCCGCCACATCTTTGAGCGGGATCGGCTTCGCGCTGTCGATGTGTTCCGCAAGGTCCAGAAGGACCCGTAACGCGTATCGCCCTTTGGTTGAGATCATGGGTTTCCCCTCCTGTTTCGTCGTTTTACCTATCGTAACACAGGGTAAATAGGTAATGCAAGGAAAAAACTATTCAAAAACCTATTGACACGGTGGGCGAATAGGCATATAATGCACACAACGAAACAGAAAGGAGCCGCCATCATGTTCGGTGCTTATAACTGGAAACAGAATACGATGTGTTGTCGAATGCTGAACTCCCGGGCATGTTGTGCGACCGAGGGCCGGACGAGCCGCGTCTGAGTCTGAACCCTGTGCCCGGGAGCTGTGAGAGCCCCCGGTTTTTCTTTACCATTATATAAAACATCGCGTTCCGAAAAGGAGAGAACATCATGAGCAACTATAAATTCGAGACCCTGCAGCTCCACGTCGGCCAGGAGCAGGCGGACCCCGCAACCGACGCCCGCGCCGTCCCCATCTACCAGACCACCTCTTATGTCTTCCATAACAGCCAGCACGCGGCAGACCGCTTCGGCCTTGCCGATCCCGGCAACATTTACGGGCGATTGACGAACTCCACCCAGGGCGTCTTCGAAGAGCGCGTCGCCGCGCTCGAGGGCGGCAGCGCTGCCCTGGCGGTCGCCTCCGGCGCAGCCGCCATCACCTACGCCATCGAGGCTCTGGCCGCGAACGGCGGACACATCGTTGCACAGAAGACCATCTACGGCGGCAGCTTCAACCTGCTGGCCCATACGCTTCCGCAGTACGGGGTCACCACGACATTTGTGGACATCCATGACCTCGACGAAGTGAAGGCCGCCATCAAGGACAATACGAAAGCGATCTTCATCGAGACCCTCGGCAACCCGAACTCCGACATCCCGGACATCGAGGCGCTCGCGGAGCTGGCCCATTCGCACAGCATCCCGCTCGTCATCGACAACACCTTCGGCACCCCGTACCTCATCCGGCCCATCGAACACGGTGCCGACATCGTCGTCCACTCCGCCACCAAGTTCCTCGGCGGCCACGGCACGACCCTCGGCGGCGTCATCGTCGAGTCCGGCAAGTTCGACTGGAAAGCCGCGGGCAAATTCCCGCAGATCGCCGACGCGAACCCGAGTTACCACGGCATTTCCTTTGCTGACGCCGTCGGCCCCGCAGCCTTTGTCACGTATATCCGTGCCATCCTCCTGCGGGACACCGGCGCCGCCATCTCTCCCTTTAACGCGTTCCTGCTTCTCCAGGGCGTGGAGACCCTGTCTCTCCGCCTGGAGCGGCACGCGGAGAACACGAAGAAGGTCGTCGAGTACCTCGCGAACCACCCGCTGGTCGAGAAGGTGAACCACCCCTCGCTTCCGGACCATCCGCAGCACGCCCTCTACGAGAAGTACTTCCCGAACGGCGGCGCCTCCATCTTCACCTTTGACATCAAGGGCGGAAAAGACGAGGCCTGGAAGTTCATCGACAACCTGACCATCTTCTCGCTGCTGGCGAACGTCGCCGACGTCAAGAGCCTGGTCATCCACCCGGCCTCCACGACCCACTCTCAGCTGACCGAAGAGGAACTGAACGATCAGGACATCCACCAGAGCACCATCCGTCTTTCCATCGGCACGGAGCACATCGATGACATCATCGCGGACCTCGAACAGGGTTTCGCGGCCATCTCGTAAATCGCCCCCGGACTGGAAAAGAAACGGTTACAAGAGTAAAATAAACATTAGTATTGCAGAAAGAAGGCAACTGTCATGGCAAACATCTATAAAGGAGCCGTCGAGCTCATCGGGAACACCCCGCTCGTCGAAGTGACCAACATCGAGAAGGAACTGGACCTGAAGGCCACCCTCCTCGTCAAACTCGAATACTTCAACCCGGCCGGAAGCGTCAAGGACCGTATCGCGAAGGCGATGATCGAAGATGCTGAGGAAAAAGGCGTCCTGAAAGAGGGCTCCGTCATCATCGAGCCGACCTCCGGCAACACCGGCATCGGCCTCGCTGCCATCGCGGCTGCCAAGGGCTACCGTGCCATCTTCACGATGCCCGAGACCATGAGCGTGGAGCGCCGCAACATCCTGAAGTCCTACGGCGCGGAGATCGTCCTGACCGAAGGCGCGAAGGGCATGAAGGGCGCCATCGCCAAAGCGGATGAGCTGGCGGCGGAGATCCCCGGCGGCTTCATCCCCGGCCAGTTCGTCAACCCCGCGAACCCCGCCATCCACAAAGCGACCACCGGCCCGGAGATCTTCCAAGATACCGTCGGCGCGGTCGACGTCTTCATCGCCGGCGTCGGCACCGGCGGCACCGTCACGGGTGTCGGCGAATACCTGAAGGAGCAAAAGGCCTCCATCAAGGTCATCGCCGTCGAGCCGGACGACTCCCCGGTCCTGTCCGAGGGCCGCGCGGGCGCCCATAAGATCCAGGGCATCGGCGCCGGGTTCATCCCCGACACGCTCAACACCTCCGTCTATGACGAAGTGTACCGCGCCACCGGCGAAGAGTCCTTCGCCGCCGGCAAACTGCTCGCGAGGACCGAAGGCATCTCGGTCGGCATCTCCTCCGGTGCCGCTCTCTCCGCCGCCATCGAAGAGGCGAAGAAACCCGAGAACGCCGGCAAGGTCATCGTCGCGCTGCTGCCCGACAGCGGCGACCGGTACTACTCTACGCCGCTCTTTACCGAAGCCTGACCTCTCGAGAACCACAACTCCGCAAATACAGAAAAGACCTCTGACGAAACCGTCGGAGGTCTTTTCGTATGTCTTGTCAGTTTTCTCAGCCGACGTACCGGTCGAGGGCGTCCTGCATGATCGTGTTGGCGATCGGGATGCAGTTCGTGAGGCCGTAACCGCCGGACTTCTCGAGCACGACGACGATGGCGAGGGGCAGGTCCTCCCGCTGGGAGTAGCCGACGAACAGGGTGTGGGGCTCGGCGCCGGAGACCTGGGCGGTACCGGTCTTGCCGCACATCTGAAGGTTCGGGAACTTCGCGTCGGAGTAATAGTTCGTGACGTTGGACCGCAGCAGGTTGTCGAGCTGGGCCGCGACGTCCGCAGAGACGTAGTTGAGAGTGCCGATGTTCACCGACCGTTTGATGAGGGTCGGGTTCGGCGTGGCGCCGGTCTTGTTCGCGATGGCGCCCATGATGGTGATCTCATGGCAGGGGTTCAGCATCGTCTTGCCCTGGCCGATGCCGGTCCAGCCCCGGTCGATGGGGTAGGCGTCCTCGAGGGAGAACGTGGAGTCGGCGCACTCGATGCCGTTGACGTTGACCGTCGTGTTGAAGCCGAACTCCTCGGCGGTGGCGGTCAGCTGGTCGTTGGTCAGCTCGGCGGCCGCGATGGCGGCGAAGGCCGAGTTGCAGGACCGGTTCAGCGCCTGGCGGAACGTGACTCTGCCGTGGACGCCGTTACACTTGACCTGGCTGCCCCGGACGACCGTGTAGGCGCCGTTGCAGGTGAAGGACTGGTCCATGATGTTGTCGATGTTCTCGAGGGCAGAAGCGGCCGTGATGACCTTGAATGTGGAACCCGGCGTGTACCGGCCCTTGAAGAACCGGTTCATGTAGACGGCGTCCCAGCGCTTCTGCGACGTGTCGATGTTCGGCTTGTGCTCGATGTCGAACGTCGGCAGCGACATGGCGACGAGGACTTCGCCGGTCTTGTAGTTGTAGACACCGACACAGCCCTGTTCGTAGCCCTTCTCGGTGACGGCCTTGTACGCGGTGGCGGACAGGCCGGCGTCGATGGTGAGCGTCAGGTCGTGGGGCGTCTCTTTCATGGAGTAGAGACCGTTGACGAGGTCGTAGCCCGTGAGCTGCGACGCGAACGCGGTCTGCGCGCCGGTGGAGATGTATCCTTCGGCGTCGCCGACGACGTGCAGGGTGGCTTTCCGGACGGTGGAACTGGAGTTGTACTTCCGGTCGCCGTCGACGGTCTGCACCAGGATATCGCCGTTGCGGTCGTAGAGCGTGGCGCCGCCCACGAGGCCGCTCGAGGAATAGATGTGTTTGTTGTAGGGCTGCATGACCCACTGGCGGGCGTTCGTCCCGAACAGGAAGGCGAGGATGCCGAGTCCGATGAGGAACGCGATGGCGAGCAGGTACATCCATTTGGTCCGTTTAAAGATCCGATTCATAGACTACACGCACCTCCTCAGGACTTCCGTCCGGCCCAGGTCCGGTTGTCCGCCGCCTTGATGAACGCGAGCAGGCCCCAGCAGGAAATGGTACTGGAACCGCCGCGGGACACGAAGGGCAGGGTGACGCCGGTCATGGGCAGAAGGTCCGTGACGCCGAAGATGTTGAGGGCCGCCTGGAAGATCAGCAGAGAACCCGCCGCCACAGAGGCGATGGAGTAGAACGCGCTTCGGGAGCCCTTGGCGTTGCGGACGCAGTGGACAAAGATGACGATGTAGGCAAGGGCCACGATGAACGCGATGATGAGGCCCCACTCCTCGGCGACGACGCCGAAGATGAGGTCTTCGACCGCGGCGAAAACATTCCGCAGTTTGCCCTTGCCGATCCCCATTCCGAGGAGTCCTCCGGACACCGAATAGGTCAGCACGCGGGTCTGCTGCATGCCGTTGCCGTACGGGGTGTCCCAGATGTGCCGGTAGGTGGCAAAACGGTTCATGACGTAGTTCCTCTTGATGAGGACGACGAGGACCGCGGCCATGCCGGCGGCGAGGATGACGAAGAGGATGGTCCGTACATCGCCCGAGCGCATGAAGCCGAGGACGACGAACGTGAAGAAGAATATGAGCGCCGTACCGAGGTCCCGCATGAGGAACAGGAGCCCGATGCAGATGACCGCGAAAATGGCGTAGCGGGTGATGTGTTTGGTGGTCTGGATCTTCTCCAGCGTCGCGGCGCCGACGAAAATGAAGGCGATCTTGACGATCTCGGACGGCTGGAAGGAGAACCCGCCGATCTGGACCCAGTTGTACGCGCCGTTCTTGTTCGACGCGAAAATGAGGCCGATGGCGAGGAGCCCGATGGCAATGACTTCCATGGGCACCTGGAATTTTTCCACCCGGTCGATGTTGGCGAGCATCCACAACAGGGCGACGTACAGCGCGAAGCCCAGGGCGACGGCCAGGAACTGGGTGAAGAGGGAAGAGGTGCCTTTCGAGGCGACCACCGCGAGCCCGATGCCGGTCAGGAAGAACGCGACGAACTCGATGGCGGGACTCGATTTGCGCAGCACGAAGGATGAGGTGATCGACCAGCCCCACTCGATGAGGAGGTAGATCGCCAGAATGGTGGCGGCGAAGTAGTTGATGCCGTCTTCCACGAAGATGACCTGAGCGAAGGAGATCAGCTGGAAGGCGGTGATCAGCAGCATGGTGGGGATCCACCGGGGACCGCTCATACTATCATCTCCTTATCTCGGGTCGTTGAATTTGATGGTGTAGCCGCAGACTTCGATGATATCGGAGTCGTGGAGCGGCATGGGTTCGTTGACTTCGACGCCGTTCAGAAGGGTGCCGGCGACGGAGTCGAGGTCTTCGATCATCCAGCGTCCGTGAGCGTTCCGGGACACCAGGGCATGGTACTTCGACACGCTCTGGCGGTTGATGCGGATGTGGCTCTCCTCACTGCGGCCGATGAGGACTTCGTCCATGTCGTCGATCTCCATGACTTCACCGGTGATGCAGTTTTCGAGGTTGCAGCCCGCTTCGCGGACCATCTGCGGGATGACGATGTCGCCCGGTGTCCGCCGGTCATCGTACATGAACTGTTTCTCGTTCTGTTCCGGCTTGGCATAGGCGTTCGAATAGTTGGGCGTGATGACCTCCGGCAGCTCCTCGTAGAACTTGAACATGGCGTTGCCGAAGATGAGGGTGTCGCCGTTCTCCAGGAACTTCTTCTCCACGACGCGGTCCTTGTTGACATAGGTGCCGGTCTTGGAGTTGGTGTCGAAGAGGATCCACTTGCCGCCGCGTCTGGCGATGACGGCGTGGAACCGGGACACGGTATTATAGTTGAGGACGATGTCGCAGAGTTTGCTTCGTCCGATGGAAGTCTCGAATTGTCGCAGAGCCATACTGTCTCCGTTCGCGGCGTTGACGACGTAACCGATGGTGCCGGTCTTCCGGTTGCCCCGGATGAGGACGCCGCCGCAGCTGACCAGGATGAGTCCAGCCAGCACGGGAAGGAGCCAGCGGCCGATGGCGGTAATGAGTTCCAGTGACATCCACGTCACCTCTCTTTTATAAAGAAATCAGAGTTATTATACCTGTTTTAAGATGGGTTTTCCACTTTTTCGTGCCGGGGCCCCCGTTTTGGAGTGGCGATTTAGCGCTTGTTTCCAAAAAAAAGAGACCCTCTTACTTGCTTTTTATACTATTGTTTGCTAAAATCGGAAGTAATCAAAACCACTTTTGAACGATTTTGAATTCCAAACTAAGAGGGGATAGTTTTTATGATTAGTGCAACCGTAGTTCTTATTCTGATGATCGTCGCTCTGTTCATCATGATGATGGGCATCGTCTTAGCGTTCACCTCCATCCTGCTGAACTACACCGGCAGAAGCAAATCCTATGACAGAGCCGCCATCAAAATGTCCAAAGCGAACGACCCGAAACCTGCCAAGTCCAAGAAGAGCAAAGAGCAGGCGTAAGTCTCGTAAGAAACAATCAAAATGGGCCCACCTGATGACTCCAGGCGGGCCTCTTTTTTCCCCATTTCACCCGAAAGGCAGTCCACACTATGAACAACGAATTCTACGCGATGATCTCCCGCATGAAGTACATCGACCGCTGGGCGCTCATGCGCAATACCGAGTCGGAGAACCTCATGCAGCACTCCTATGAAGTGGCGGTGCTGGCCCACGCGCTCTGCGTCCTCGGCAACACCCGCTGCGGCATGGACCTCGACGCGGACCGGGCGGCGGTGGCCGCCCTGTACCACGCCGCATCCGAGATCCTCACCGGCGATATGCCGACTCCGGTCAAATACTATTCGGACGAGATCCGCGAAGCCTACAAGCATGTGGAAGCTGTCGCCACGGACAAGCTGCTCGACATGCTGCCCGAAGACCTGCGCCCCTCGTATGCCGCGGCGCTCGCCCCGGAGGACGCGGAGCTCAAACGCATCGTCAAGGCTGCCGACAAGCTCAGCGCGCTCATCAAATGCATCGAAGAGGCGAAAGCCGGAAACAAGGAGTTCGACAAGGCCTACGAGTCGACGCTCCGGTCCATCCACGCCCTCGAGTGCGAGCCGGCGGAGCTCTTCCTGGCCGAATTCATCGACTCCTACGGGCTGACGCTTGACCAGCTTCGCTAACACAGAACAAATGTTAACGAGCGTTCCAAAAATCGAACGCTCGTAATTTTTTTGAGCAAAAAAGTGGCGCGAAGTTGCGAAATATGGAGAAAAGGATGGGTTTTATTAACAATAGTGAAAGACTTTTTGAACCGATTTTTGCACAATAACTAACAGGAGAAAAAACCATAGATCGGGGAAATCGCAAATGTCGGCAAATGTCTTAAACCAGTCAACCATATCGCGCCGTGAACGGGAACGCATCCGCCAGAGAAGGAAAAAAGTCTGGCTGACGGAACCGCAGCTCGATCTCCGTGCATTTTGCCGGGAGGTCCTTGGAGTGAAAGGCGACGATGTGGTTGAACTCTATGTGAGGAGCACGAGGTTCGTATACCGGAACAAGGGAGAAGTGTTCGTCCACGCCGGAGAGCCGGTCACCACGCTCCGCTTCCTCATCAGCGGTGTGTCCCGCGGCTATGTCCTCGGCGATGAAGGCCAGGACTACGTCGTCACTTTTGGGTGCAAATACGGAGAACCGCTGCTGGGAGCGCCCAGCCTGTCCGGAAAGACGAACCTGTTCCTGGAGGCGGTCACCGACATGGAGCTCCTGGAGATCCCGGTCAGCGTCGTCAGACAGGGCATCCAGATGGACTTCACCAACGCCGCGGTCTACGAGCGCCTCCTGAGCGAAGCGCGGGAGCGGCAGACCCGGGTCCAGATCGCCCTCAACACGATGGACGGAGAAGAGCGGTACCTCTGGTTCCAGAACGAGTACGCGGACATCGCCGAGATCGTCCCTCAGAACTATGTGGCGTCGTTCCTCGGCATCCAGCCCCAATCGCTGTCCCGCATCAAGCGGCAGATGAAAGAAAAAAACTGCCTGTCACGCTGACAGGCAGTTTTTTTTTGCTTATGAAGAGGCTCAGCCCTGACTCTCGCGTACGACGCCGCCTTCGACGACGACGTAGTGGCGGTCCGTTCCGGGCGGAGTGTAGGCGCCGCTCCAGTCAAAGTTGACCTGGCCGTCGGTAATGTACCATTTGCCGACGTTGTTTCCGGCAATGCCGTTATAGTTGAAGTCCACTTCGCCGTTGCGGATGAACCACCAGCCGAATTCGTTGACATAGACGCCGGTGCAGTCTTTGACCTTCTGGTCTCTGACATAGGCACACCATTTGCCCTGTTCATCCATCTTGATGATGACTTCGCCGGTATTGTACTTGCCGTTCCACTGGGCATAGGCGTCGGAACCGGCCTTGTCGTAGGGCAGTCCGTCCGCGCCGGTCGTGGTCAATATGTCAGACCCGCCGTTCGCCACGGTCGTGGTCTGGTCCGGTTCGCCGGCGATCTTGTTCGAAGTCCCCGTGGTGGAAGCGACGTTCCAGGAGATGTCGCCGTTCTGGGACTCCCGGCTCAGGGTGAACCAGGTGGCGAGGACGACAGCCGCAATGAGTGCCACAGAGAGGCCGAGGATGATGAGTCTCATCTTTCTGACCGATTCTGATGTCTTGCGTTTAGCCATAGGTGAATACCCTCTATCTATAAAAGTGATGAGTTGGAGCAGGTGCCATATAAGTATACACGTTTTTGACCGGAAATTACAATAGTCAGCTCTTTGAGATATGAAACAAAGTGTTCAAAAAGACGGTGGCAAATCGCCGCAGATGCGCTATAATAGGGAACAAGGAAAAAGAAAGGAGGGGACGGATTTGTACCACATCGCGACCGATCAGAGAGAGCGGAAGTCAGCGGCGAAGCTGTCTGCCGCGGCGCAGCGGATCCTGCTGTCCGGGGAGCCGCAGAAGCTGTCGGTGTCTCTGCTGAGCGCGGAAGCCGGGGTCTCGCGGACCACGTTTTACCGGCTCTTCGACGAACCGGACGATGTGCTGCAATACACCGCCGATGAGACGTTCCGGCAGATCCTGCAGGGGTACGTCGACCTCATCGACCGTGCGCAGAAGCACGATCTGTCCGTCCCGAACCCCCGGGCCTGGTACGAGGAGAGCGTTCGGAAGAACGCGGGCCTCATCGCCGGCATCATCCGCAGCGGCAAGAGCGACGTCCTGCGCACCGCTCACAAAAAAGCCCTCGCGGAGTTTGCCCCGGTCCTGTTTCCGGACCTGGAGCCCGGGACCGATGAATTCCTGTTTTTTATTGAAATGCGAGCGGCGGTCTTCATTGCGAGCATGACCGCCTGGGTCGAGACCGGGGAACGCGCCTCCATGGAGGATATCCGCCGTTACGCGGCCCGGCAGCTCAAATTTTTCACCGATAACTAGAAGGAGTATCCAAATCAGATGGCAACCATTTTAGATTATCTGACATGGAGAGGAGACCTTCCTCTGTGCGACATGGCGCCGCTCAACGAGCTCGACCATGTCGTCCTGTCGCGTTTTTCCAACCTGCCGTTCAATGACGTCTACCACACCGGAGAAGAGACCATGGGGTCGTTCTGCCGGGTGATGACGGGGTTCCCGAGAGAGCCGTTCCAGATCGAAGGCGATATGCCCTTCGTCAAGGCCGTCGCGGACAGCCGCCGGTTCTCGGAACTGAGGGTGACGGACTATGTGAAAGACAACCGCCCGGAACTGGAGATGCAGTTCGCGGCCGTCACCATCCACCTTCCCGGGGACATCCTGTTCCTGTCGTTCTGCGGGACCGATTCCACGCTCCTCGGCTGGAAGGAAAACCTCAACATGAGCTTCCAGAACGACGTGCCGGCGCAGTGCGCGGCCCTGTCCTATGCCGCGAAAGCCATCAAGACGTACCCGGACACGAAGGGCATCTATATGGGCGGCCACTCGAAGGGCGGGAACCTCGCGGCCTATGCCGCCGTCTGCCTGCCGAAACAGTACCGGCACCTGGTCCTCGGCGTCTACAGCTTCGACGGCCCTGGCTTTTCGAACAGCTTCATCGCGGAACACGCCATCGAAGAGATGGCGGACCGCATGTACACGTTCCTGCCGGAGGGCTCGACCGTCGGCCGCATGCTGGAACACGCCGAGTCCTACGAAGTCGTCAAGAGCACGGTCTCCAACCTTCTGCAGCACGACCTCTACACCTGGTCCGTGGAGCCCATGAAGCTCGAACGGGCGGAGAAGTCGTCCGACGGTTCCGAGATCTTCTACAACTCGGTCCGCCACCTGATCGAAGAGACGACGCCCCGTCAGCGGGAGCTGGTCCTCGACGGCGTTTACACCATCGTCACCGCCAACGCGTCCAGACCGAGAGACATCCAGCAGGACTTCAGCATCCTGCTGCAGCCCCTCTACCAGCAGCTTCGGACCATGTCCCGGGAGGACTGGCAGGTCGTCACGACCGTCTTCCGCGCGTTCCTCGACGCCTATGTCCTGGCGCTGCGGGACGTCGGCCGGTCGAAGTATGACGCCGAGATCCAGGAACTGCGCAGCGCGGAGAATTTCCAGGACGCTGCGATGAGGCTCCTGCGGCGCGGCATCGCCGCCTGGAACGGGAGGACGAACACATGAACATCCAGATCTTTGGTACGAAGAAATCCGCCGATACCCGCAAAGCACAGCGGTTTTTCCAGGAGCGCCGCATCAAGTTCCAGTTCGTGGACCTGTCCCAGAAGGGCATGTCCAAAGGGGAATTCGAGTCCGTGGCCCGTGTGGTCGGCGG
>JAZOTY010000079.1:0-16326 GCA_045657845.1 Acutalibacteraceae bacterium
GTGCATCACGTCCGGCGGCCCGAAAACTCCTCATGTCATCAACGAGGACCTTTGCTCCCGCTGCGGCACCTGCTGGGACCTCTGCAAGTTCGGCGCCATCTACAACAGCGACGATCCGGTCCCCGCATACACCGGTGCGTAAACAAAACACATATAAACACCCGCCGAATCCGTTCGGCGGGTGCTTTCATTTTATATTGAAAAGTAGTTATCGCTTTAGTATAATAAACGCGGTAAAAATCTACTGACAGCACTTGGAGGTGCTAAGACCCATGGTAAAAGCAATCGTAGGTGCGAACTGGGGCGACGAAGGAAAAGGTAAGATCACCGACATGTTCGCCGCCGAGTCCGACATCGTCATCCGTTTCCAGGGCGGTGCAAACGCCGGCCACACCATCATCAACGATTACGGCCGTTTCTCGCTGCACACCCTTCCGAGCGGCGTCTGCAACCCGGACACCGTCAACATCATCGGCAACGGTATGGCCTTCGATGTCGAGAAGTTCATCAAGGAAGTCAAAGAAGTCGAGGCGGCCGGTGTCCCGGAGCCGAAGATCTTTGTCTCCGAGCGCGCCAACATCGTCATGCCGTACCATGTCGATTTCGACTGCTATGAAGAAGAGCGTCTCGGCAAAGACGCGTTCGGCTCGACCCATTCCGGCATCGCGCCGTTCTTCTCCGACAAGGTCGCCAAGATCGGCTTCCAGGTCTGCGAACTCTATGACGATGAGTACCTGAAGGAGAAGCTCCACCGCATCGTGGAAGTCAAGAACCTCCAGCTCGAGCACGTCTACCATAAACCGCTCATCGATGAAGAGGAACTCTTCCATAAACTGGTCGAATGGCGCGAAGCCATCAAGGACCATGTCATCGACACCAACAAATATCTGAGAGAGGCACAGAAGGCCGGCAAAAAGATCCTCCTCGAGGGTCAGCTCGGCACGCTCAAAGATACCGACTCCGGCATTTACCCGATGGTCACGTCCTCCTCGACGCTGGCCGGCTATGGCACCGTCGGTGCCGCGGGCATCCCGCCCTATGCCATCCAGGATATCATCTGTGTCACCAAGGCGTACTCCAGCGCGGTCGGCGCCGGCGAGTTCACCTCCGAGATCCTCGATGAGGAAGAGGCGAACGAACTCCGTATGCACGGCGGAGACAAGGGCGAATTCGGCGCCACCACCGGCCGTCCGAGACGTGTCGGCTGGTTCGATGCCGTCGCCACCCGTTACGGTGTCCTGACTCAGGGCGCCACCGAAGTGGTCGTCACGGCCCTCGACTGCCTGTCCTACCTCGAAGAGCTGAAGATCTGCGTCGCCTATGACATCGACGGCGAGATCACGAAAGACTTCCCGGTCACCCCGCGCCTCAAGAAGGCGAAACCGGTCTACAAGACCTTCAAAGGCTGGCACTGCGACATCCGCGGCATCCGCAACTATGAAGACCTGCCGCAGGAGACCAAAGACTACATCGACTTCATCGAGCAGGAGATCGAGACCCCCATCACCATGGTCTCGAACGGTCCTGCGCGCGATGAGATCATCTACCGCAAGAAATAAATCGCCGCATGGCGGCTTCGCCCCGGAGAGCCACCGCTCTTCGGGGTACTCTATATGACAATGAGGTGTCCTTTTTGCAATTGTCACTCGCACTGATGGAGAACATCGCGACCATGCTCATCTGGGTCCTGGTGGGGTACATCGCCGTCAGGAGCGGGCTCGTGAAAGGGGAGGGCAGCAAGGTGCTGTCGTCTCTCACGGTCTACGTCTTCTGCCCGTGCATGATCTTCAACGCCTTCCAGATCGAACTGACCCGGGAGCGCATCTTCGGCTTCCTCAGCTGTGTCGCGTTCGCGTTCGTCGCCTTTGTCCTCTGGATCGTTCTGTCCCGGCTGCTGCGCCGGCCGCTCGGGTTGAGTCCGGTCGACGAGACGTCGCTCGTCTACGGCAACGTCGGGAACCTGGTGCTGCCCCTCGTCCAGCTGACTCTGGGCGATGAAATGGTGTTCTATGCCAGCGCCATGCAGATCCCCTTCAACCTGTTCTTCTGGACGCACGGCATCTCCGTGATGCAGGGACAGTCGAAGTTCGAGTGGAGAAAGATCGTCTCGAACGCCAACATCTGGGCGGTCCTGATCGGCCTCGTGTTCCTCGGGTTCCAGTGGCACCTGCCCCCTGTCCTCGCGACCGGCGTGTCCGGTCTGGCCCACGTCGTGGCGCCCGTCTCCATGATGGTCGTCGGGATGGTCCTCGCCGGAACGTCCCTGAAGAGCATCTTCACGACCCCGCGGGCTTACGCCGTCTCTGCCGGCAAGCTGCTCCTGTTCCCGCTGCTGCCGATCCTGCTGCTCTGGGTCAGCGGCCTCCTGCGCCACTACCCGGACCTCGTCCCGGTCCTCATGGTCACGGCGATCGCTTTCGCAGCGCCCTCGGCAGCGAACGTCTCGCAGCTCGCCGTCGTGTTCGACCAGGAACCGACGAAAGCCAGCATCTACAACATCCTGACGCTGTTCTTCTGCGTCATCACGATCCCGCTGTTCATCGGTCTGTACCAGCTGCTCTTTTCCTGAGCGCTTCTTGCGTGACCGGCTGTTTCCATTGTATAATTTTCCATATTTTATAAAGGGGAGCGAAACTCGGAATGAATGAAACCATCCTCGTCCTCGACTTCGGTGGGCAGTACAACCAGCTCATCGCCCGCCGTGTGCGCGAACAGAACGTGTACGCGGAAGTCCTGAATTACACGACGCCCATCGAAGAGATCAAGGCGAAAGGCTACAAGGGCATCATCTTCACCGGCGGTCCGAACTCGGTCTACGACCCCGCGTCGCCGACCTATGACAAAGAGATCCTCGAGCTCGGCATCCCGGTGCTCGGCATCTGCTACGGCGCCCAGCTGATGGCCCACCTCCTCGGCGCGCCGGTCAAAACTGCCCCGGTCTCCGAATACGGAAAAACCGAAGTCCTCGTGGACGACCATGAGGGCATCCTGAAATATGTCGCCCTGCCGGAGTACGGCAAGGACGTCACGGGCTGTGACAAACCCGGCCGCACCATCATGTGGATGAGCCACACGGACTACATCGCCGAAGCCCCTGAAGGGTTCCGCATCTCGGCCCATACGAAAGACTGTCCGGTCGCCGCCATGGAGAACACCGAAAAGGGCCTCTATGCCGTGCAGTTCCACCCGGAAGTCATGCATTCGAAAGAGGGCTCCAAGGTCATCCGCTCCTTCGTCCGCGACGCCTGCGGCTGCAAAGGGGACTGGGTCATGGACTCCTTCATCGAGACCCAGGTGGCGTCCATCCGTGAAAAGGTCGGGGACGGCAAAGTCCTGCTGGCCCTGTCCGGCGGCGTCGACTCCTCGGTCGCGGCAGTCCTGCTGTCCAAAGCGGTCGGCAAGCAGCTGACCTGCGTCTTCGTCGACCACGGCCTCCTTCGCAAGAACGAGGGCGATGAAGTGGAAGCGGTCTTCGGCCCGGACGGCCCTTACGACCTCAACTTCATCCGCGTCAACGCGCAGCAGCGGTACTATGAAAAACTGGCCGGCGTCACCGAGCCGGAGCAGAAACGGAAGATCATCGGCGAAGAGTTCATCCGCGTCTTCGAAGAAGAGGCGAAGAAGATCGGCGCCGTGGACTTCCTGGTCCAGGGCACCATCTACCCGGACGTCATCGAGTCCGGCCTCGGCAAGGCGGACGTCATCAAGTCCCACCACAACGTCGGCGGTCTTCCGGACTATGTCGATTTCAAAGAGATCATCGAGCCCCTGCGGCTCCTGTTCAAGGATGAGGTCCGGCAGGTCGGCCTGAAACTCGGGCTGCCCGACTACCTCGTCTTCCGTCAGCCCTTCCCGGGCCCCGGCCTCGGCATCCGGATCGTCGGAGAAGTCACCGAGGAAAAGGTCAAAATGGTCCAGGACGCGGATGCCATCTACCGCGAGGAAGTCGCGAAAGCCGGTGTCGACAAGGACATCAACCAGTATTTCGCCGCGCTGACCAACATGCGTTCTGTCGGCGTCATGGGCGACCACCGCACCTACGACTACGCCATCGCGCTGCGCGCCGTCACCACGGACGACTTCATGACGGCGGAGTCCGCGAAACTTCCCTGGGACCTGCTCGAAAAAGTCACATCCCGCATCGTCAACGAAGTGGACCACGTCAACCGCGTCGTTTACGACCTCACGGGAAAACCGCCCGGAACCATCGAATTCGAATAAGAGGCAACGCATGAAAAAGCGTACGAACCGGGAAATGCTATATTGGATCACACAGGGGGCAGCGATCGCTGCCCTCTATGCCGTCCTGACTCTGATCTTCGCGCCGGTCTCGTTCCAGGCCGTTCAGATCCGGGTCGCGGAGGCCATGACCATTCTCCCGATGTTCACGCCTGCCGCCGACCCGGGGCTGTTCCTCGGCTGTCTGCTCGGCCCGGTGTTCCGTACCCTTTACTACATGTACGGGATGGCAGGCCAGGTCCCGCTGACCATGCTCAAAGGCCACCTGAACGCTGTCACTTCCGTTGACCAGCTCGTCGAGATGGCCGGCGGCTACAACGACATCTTCACCGAACTCGCGAGACGTGTCGTGGTCTACGAGAAAAACTATGACCGCCTCATCAAGGATATCCTCGCCATCAACCCGGATGTCGACATCTACTATGTCGGTATGTACAACACCTTCGCCGATGTCCAGCCTGCTGACAGCGACATCGTCGTACAGTTCCGCAACCAGGGCGATGTGCTCTCCGGCGAACGGAAGGACTATGTTGCCAGAAGAAGCCCGTATGCGAACCGCGTCCATTATGTCGACGTGGGTCACGTCGAGGTCTGGCCCTCTGTTCCGGTCGACAACATCATGTTCTACATGACGTTCCTCATCCATTGCCATCCGGATTACACCGGCCACAAGCAGATCGCCAACAAGATCATCGCTTCCATGAAGCGGCACGGCACCATCTGATCGAAATACGAATCACGACCCGCGCATTGTTTTGGCAATGCGCGGTTTTTGTTTCTCTAAGCAAAAACAGGTGGTAAATCGGGGGCGCTTCATCTATAATACACTTAACAAATGTTAAAGATGTGCGCGAAAGGCGATGTGATGATCATGAACAACCGGCTGGTAAAACTGCTTCTGGCGCTGGTGATGGTGGCGACCCTCCTGCCCGTGACACCGGCATTTGCGGTCTCGACCTCCCGCTCGCAGGCGCTGGCATACAAGAAACACAGCCTCGGCCTGAACGGGGTTTCCAATGCCCGGGACCTGGGCGGCTATCAAACGAAGGACGGCCGCACCGTGAAGTTCGGGAAACTGTTCCGGACCGGGGAACTGACGGACATGACGGAGGCGGACAAACAGAAACTCATCCGGAAGTATCACCTCGTCAAGGACATCGATTTCCGCTCGGCGCGGAACATCCTGACCGACGGCAAGGACCCGGAACTGGCCGGAGTCGATTACAGCCACTACCCGTATTCTTCCTTCAAGAATCTTTTGCTCACGACCGAAGGCATCGACATCGGTGTCGACATGCTGGAAGAGATCGCCCGGAACGATTACAGGGGAGACCTCCTCAGCACTTATTTCCGGGAAGGATATCAGCAGATGTATCTGACCGACGACGGCATCGAGATGTTCCGCGGATTCTTCAAAGAACTGCTGGATGCTGACGGCGGAGCGGTCCTCTGGCACTGCGTCAGCGGCAAAGACCGGACCGGGAACGCGACCATGCTCCTCCTGACGGTGCTGGGCGTCGACAAAGAGACCATCATCCAGGACTTCCTGCTGACCAACGATTACCTTGCAGCAGACCGGAAACAGACCTATGACCGGGTCCTGGATCTCACGGGAAGCAAACGGATCGCGAAGGATATCTCTTCAAAGGACGGCGTCGAGCGCAGCTGGATCGAAGAGTCCTACAGGACGATCGAGACCTGCTATGGCTCCGTCGACAACTTCCTGAAAAAGAAAGTCGGCCTGACATCGAAAGACATCCAAAAACTGCGGAACGCCTATCTGACGCCCGCAAAATAGGAATTGACCTGAGCCCGCCTTACCGGCGGGCTTTTTTGTGGTATACTGGTGGACAGAACGGGGGACACCCTTTGAAGAATCGAGGTGAGAGCATGCCGGAGCACGATGTGCAGCTGTATTTCTGGGACGCAGAACAGTCTGCGGACTGGCCGCCCACAGATACGCAGGTGGATACCTTCCCTATGTCTTATGCGACGCGGTATCGGGAAGCGAAAGCGGAGTCCGTTCGTCAGCAGGCCTGCGGCAGCGCGTTCCTGTTGGCGATGCACCTCGGTGTCACTTCCGACGCGCAGCTCGAGCGGGGCGAGTTCGGCCGGCTCACTCTCAAAGAGGACTCCAGGTTCCTCAGCCTGTCCCACAGCGGACCGGTCACCGTGCTGGCGGTGTCCGACGGGCCGGTCGGCGTCGACCTCGAACACTTCGGGGAGGTGAGGGAGTCGATCGTGAAACGGTTCTTCCCGGAGTCGTTCCGGCAGGAACTGGACGCCGCTTCCGGGAGCGAACGACCGGAAGTCTTCTTCCGCCTCTGGACCCGTCTCGAGGCAGCCCTCAAACTGGACGGCCGCGGCCTCACCGCGCCCCGGTCCGAGTTCGAGGAGATCGTGAGACGCTGTGCCATCACGACGGAACAGCGTGACGACCTCATCTGGTCGATCGCCACAGGACCATAATATGACCCGTCTGAGAGACGGGTCCTTTTTGTTTACATTTGACAATTGTTAATGAGCTTTCTATCTATTCCGTTTATAGTATAAATCTAGAATGTGGATAGAAAGGGAGTTGCGATGAGATGAAAAAGAGATGGTTCGTTCCGATTCTCTCGGTTTTGATGATGTTCAACATGCTGCTTGCCGTGACTCCGGCATTTGCGGCCGGACAGAGCGCGAGAGCGCAGGCGCTTGCCTATGACCGGCACAGCATCGGCCTCGTCGGCGTCTCCAACGCCCGGGAACTCGGCGGATACAAAACGAAGGACGGACGTACTGTGAAGTTCGGCAAGATTCTTCGAATGGGGGAACTGTTCGGGATGACGGCCGCTGACCGAAAGAAGCTGACGAAGAAGTATCACGTGGTCAGGATCGTCGACTTCCGCACCTCTTATGAGATCGGCGACGACAGACTTGACCCGCCGCTTCCGGGAGCGAAGTACAGCAACTATCCCTTCCTGCCGTTCGGGTATATGTTCTCGACTTCCGAGGGCAGGAGGCTGGGGAAAGACCTCATGCTCGATCTGATCACACTGGACCGTGACGGAGACTTCGTAGCGGACTACTACCGGTCCAACTATCGGTCCATGATCCTGAGTGACGAAGGCATCGCGATGTTCCGGGGCTTTTTCCGGGACCTGCTGGATGCGAACGGAGGCGCGGTGATCTGTCACTGTACCGCGGGAAAAGACCGGACCGGCAACGCGATGGCTCTTCTCCTGTCGGCACTCGGCGTCGACCGAAAGACGATCATCGAGGACTATCTGCTGACCAATGACTATAACCGCGATGAGATCCGCGACCTCTATGAGGACGCGCTGGAGATCACCGGGAGCAAGGTCATCGCAACCGATGTTTCGCACGCGATCGGCGTGGAGCGGAGCTGGCTCAATGAGTCGTTCAAAACGATCGAGGCCAATTACGGGTCTGTTGACAACTACCTGAAAAAGGCGGTCGGTCTGTCTTCGAAGGACATCCAAAAGCTGAAAAAAGCCTACCTGACCCCTGCAAAGTAAATAGGAGAATGGAAAAGCCCGCCGGACGGCGGGCTTTGTTTTTGGGCTTATTCGTATTCGACGGTTGCGGGCGGCTTCGGGGTGAAGTCGTAGAGGACACGGTTGATGCCGTCGACTTCCGTGGTGATCCGCTGTGCCAGGTGGTCGATGAGCGCCGGGTCGAGGTGCTCGACCGAGCACTCGACGACGTCAGTCGTGTTGATGGCGCGGATGATGCACGGCCACTCAAAGCTGCGCTTGCCGTCGGTGATGCCGGTGGACTTGAAGTCCGGGACGACCGTGAAGTACTGCCAGACTTTGCCTTCGAGGCCGTGTTTCGCGAACTCTTCACGCAGGATGGCGTCGGACTCGCGGACCGCTTCGAGACGGTCGCGGGTGATGGCGCCGGGGCAGCGGACGCCGAGGCCGGGGCCCGGGAACGGCTGGCGGTAGACCATGCCCGCGGGGAGACCGAGCCGGTCGCCGACGACGCGGACTTCATCCTTGAAGAGGATGCGGACGGGCTCGACCAGTTCGAACTGGAGGTCTTCCGGCAGGCCGCCGGCGTTGTGGTGTGCCTTGATGCCGGCTTCGGACTCGAGGATGTCAGGCCAGATGGTGCCCTGGGCAAGGAACTCGATGCCGTCGAGTTTGCGGGCTTCTTCCGCGAACACCTTGATGAACTCTTCGCCGATGATGTGTCTCTTCTGCTCGGGGTCGGTGACGCCGGCGAGAAGGTCGAGGAAGCGGTCCACCGCGTCGACATAGACGAGGTTCGCCTTCATCTGGTTGCGGAAGACTTCGATGACCTGTTCGGGCTCCCCTTTGCGCAGGAGACCGTGGTTGACGTGAACGCTGATCAGCTGGTCGCCGATCGCCTTGATGAGCAGGGCGGCCACGACAGAGGAGTCGACGCCGCCGGACAGCGCCAGCAGGACTTTCTTGTCGCCGACCTGTTCCTTGATGAGAGCGATCTGCTCCTCGATGAACGCGTCGGCCAGTTCGGGGGTGGTGATACGGACCATATCGTCCGGTCTTCTGATTTCAGCCATAGGGCACCTCCAGAGAATATATCAGGTATTTTTATGTCCTGTACATTATAGCATTCCACCATGGGTTGTGCTATAGTGAACTTGTAAGACAAACGCTTCTTTGGGGGAAATGGAGTCGTCATGAAAACTGTCACCGTCCGAAACGTCGAGATCGGAGCCGGCATGCCGAAGATCTGCGTGCCCATCGTCGGAGAAAACCGCGAATCGATCCTGGAACAGGCAAGAGCCATCAAAGAACTCCCGGCGGACCTCGTCGAGTGGAGAGTGGACCATCTCAACAATGTGTCCTCCCTCAGTCTGCTCACGGTCCTGACGTTTTTGTCCGAGCTGCGCAACGAGTTGGGCGATTTACCGCTCCTGTTCACCTTCCGCACCAAGCGGGAGGGCGGCGAGAAAAGCATCTCGCCGCAGGCTTACCTGGAGCTGTACCGAACGATCCTGAGCTCCGGTCTCATCGACCTTCTGGACGTGGAACTGTTCCAGGGGGATGAGATCGTCACCAAACTTCTGGACGAGGCCCACGCAAAGGGCGTGAAGGTCATCCTCTCGAGCCATGACTTTCAGAAGACCCCTCCGGAGGAGGAACTTCTGGACCGGCTCGACAAAATGGAGGACCTGGGCGGAGACATCCTGAAGATCGCTGTCATGCCGGAGGACACAAAAGACCTTCTGACCCTCCTCGCCGTAGCGGAGAAATCCGTTTCCATGTTCCGCCAGCCGGTCATCGCCATCTCCATGGGCAGCAAGGGGGTCCTGAGCCGGGTCGCCGGCGAGGCCGTCGGTTCCTGCATGACCTTCGGTTCTCTCGGAGAAGGTTCCGCCCCCGGACAGATGCCGGTGGAGGAACTGAAAGAGATCCTCGAAGCGCT
This sequence comes from Acutalibacteraceae bacterium, assembly GCA_045657845.1. Classification (GTDB taxonomy): domain Bacteria; phylum Bacillota; class Clostridia; order Oscillospirales; family Acutalibacteraceae; genus RUG420. The sequence goes on from JAZOTY010000079.1 coordinate 9,661, forward strand.
CCACAGAGAATAACGATCCAGCATTGACAAATCGCCAAAACTGTATAATAATGTAGTCGACAAGTAAATTGCTCCGAGCCATTGTTTCTAAAGCGAGAGCCACGAAACCCTGGTCAACGGGTAGTGCGGGAAACCGTATTGCCTTCCATCTTTGAAAAGGAGACTTACCGGGAAAAAGGATATCCCATCCTTTCACGTTTGTTTTGTGGTTCTATTCCATATGAAGCAATTCCTGAGAGAGCTCCTTTGTGGTGAGGGAGCTCTTTCCCTTTGTCAGACCTGTTACGATGACTACAGTCGTCTAATCTCCCTCGACTGTTCTCATATGGAATTTGAATACCACCACACTTGTTCAATTCCACAAACATCACCCGGTAAGAACCGTACAGAGCATGTGCTCTGCACGGTCCTTACTTTTTTATGAGAGAAAAAGACCTCACCGGACGGTGAGGTCTTTCGTTGTGTTCGGGGTTCAGTCGTACCGCTCGTCGATGACGCGCTTCGATTTCTTTTCGGAGCGGGGCAGCATGCCGAGTTCGACGACTTTGACGATGGGCGTGAAGCCGATCTTCGCCTTGACCTTGTGGGCGAGCTCTTCGCCGAGGGCCTGGAAGTCGACCATGCCGGACGTGGCTTCGACATAGATGCGCATGGTGTCTCTGCCGTCGAGGTGGGAGATGCGGATCTGGTACTCGGAGGAGGCGCCTTCCGTGTCGGCGATGACCTCTTCGATCTGCGCCGGGAAGACATTGACGCCCTTGATTTTCACCATGTCGTCGGTGCGGCCGGTGATGATGTCGAGACGGGGATAGCTTCTGCCGCAGGGGCACTCGCCCGGGATGATGCGGGAGAGGTCGTGCGTGCGGTACCGGATGAGGGGCGCGCCCTCCTTGACGAGCGTCGTGATGACGATCTCACCGGGCTCGCCGTCCGGGACGGGCTTCAGGGTCACGGGATCGATGATCTCGATGTAGAGGAAGTCGTCCCAGTAGTGCATGCCGGTGTCGTGTTCACAGTTGATGCCGATTCCGGGACCGTAGATCTCGGTGAGGCCGTAGATGTCATAGAGCTCGATGCCGAGTTCTCCGGAGATGCGCTTTCTCATGGCTTCGCCCCAGCGCTCGGAACCGATGACGCCCTTCTTCAGGTGGATCTTGTCCTTGATGCCTCTCTTCTCGATCTCTTCGGCGAGGAGCAGGGCATAGGAGGACGTGGCGCAGAGGACGGTAGACTTCATGTCCATCATCATCTGGAGCTGTTTCTCCGTGTTGCCGGGACCCATCGGGATGGCCATGGCGCCGAGTTTTTCCGCGCCGGCCTGGAAGCCGATGCCGGCGGTCCAGAGACCGTAGCCGGGCGTGATGTGGATGCGGTCTTTCTTCGTGATGCCGGCGACCTCATAGCAGCGGGCGAACATGGTGGCCCAGTCGTCGACGTCCTTGCGGGTATAGGGGATGATGACCGGAAGACCGGTGGTGCCCGAGGAGGAGTGGATGCGGACGATGTCCTCTTCCGGAGCCGTCATGAGGCCCAGGGGATAGGCGTCGCGCAGGTCTGCCTTCTCGGAGAAGGGCAGAGCTTCGAACTCTTCCTGAGTGGAGACGCCGGTGATGCCGGCCTCCTCGAGCTTTTTGCCGTAAAAGCTGCCCGCTTCGACGAGGGCATGGATCTGATGGTTGACCTGCTGCAGCTGCAGTTCCGAGATTTTCATGGGGAACTCCTTCTTTCTACTGTTCTATGGGTGGCGATTCACGCCTTCTTTGCGTAATCGAGCGCTTTGAAATTGACGTCCCGGAGCTTTTCCGGGAGGCGTTCTTTCAGGGCTTCTCTGAGGTCTTCGGCGGTGAGGCCCAGCGCGCCGCTCTCCGCGGCGTAGCCGAGCAGTAAGACGTTCGTGACTTTCGGGTTGCCGAGCTCGGCGAGGGCGGTCTCCGTGTCTACGACGGACAGGTTCTGTACGTTGTCCTCGAGGTAGCGGAGCATATCGGCTCCGTCATAGGAGCCGCCGGTGAGGGCCGCCGTCACCGGCATGACCGAACGGCTGGCCGTGATGACCTGTCCGTCGGGTTTCAGATAGGGGAGCAGGCGGACGGTCTCGCCCGGTTCGAACCCGATGAGGATGTCCGCGGTGCCGAGGGCGATCATGGGAGAGGAGATCTCCTCGTCCGCGGCTCCCATCCGCAGGTGGGAAAACACGGAACCGCCCCGCTGGGCCATTCCTATGGTCTCGGCGCTCTGGACGCGTAAGCCTTTTTTCATGCCGGCCGCCGCCAGGAGTTTGGAGGCAAGGACGGTCCCCTGACCGCCGATGCCGCACAGTACGATGTTCGTCATCTCTCGACACCTCCAATGCAATGCTTCGGGCAGACCTGACTGCAGAGGCCGCAGCCGGTACAGGTGCCGGGGTCGATCTTCACGCTGCCGTCCTCAATGAAGAGAGCGGGACAGCCCAGCTCCTTGATGCAGCGGTGGCACCGGATACATTCGTCCTGGTCCACCACACAGTACTTGGCGGGTTTGAAGAGCGCGATGCAGGGGTACCGGAAGATGATCGCCTTCACGCCGGGCAGAGCGCTGACTCTCTGCACTTCCGGAACCGCTTTCTCCAGGTCCATGGGGTCGAGGCACACGACTTCGGTGACGCCGATGCCTTCGAGGACCTTGACCGGGTCGATCTTCTCGACGACCTCGCCCATCATGGTGCGGCCGGTGCCCGGATGGGGCTGGTGACCGGTCATGGCGGTCGTGGAGTTGTCGAGGATGACCAGGGTCATGTCGGCCTGATTGTAAACGGCGTTCACGACGCCGGTGATGGCAGAGGCAAAGAACGTGGAGTCGCCGACGAAGGCGAAAGACACGGTGTCCGGGTCGGTCCGCCAGATGCCCTGGGCGATGTTGACGCCGGCGCCCATGCACAGACAGGTGTCGCACATGTCGAGGGGCATGGCGTTGCCGAGGGTGTAGCAGCCGATGTCGCCGCCGAAGAAGGCTTTTTTGCCCTTCATCGCCTGTTTGACGGCGTAGAAGGAAGCCCGGTGGGGACAGCCGGCGCAGAGGACCGGGGGCCGGACCGGCAGCTGCGGCGGCTCCGGACGTTCGACGGCTTTGGTGCCCGGAAGGTCCGTGCCGAGGAACGCGTCGAGCGCGGCGCCGACCGAGTCGCGGGTGTTTTCCCCGGACGCGGCGATGTGATGGCTCAGCTTGCCGTAGATCTTTGTGGAAAGACCGTGCTTTCCGCAGATACAGGTCAGTTCTTTCTCGATGACCGGGTCGAGTTCCTCGAGGACCAGGACCTCATCGAGATCCGAGAGAAAGTCGACGGCCAGGCCTTCCGGAAAGGGGAAGGGGGTCGAGACCTTCAGAAGGTCTGCCGGGAGCGCGCTGCCGTTGCCGCGGGCTTCCAGCTCTTCCTTCGCGTAGGCCCAGGAGATGCCGCCGGCGGCCACACCGCGGCGGGGTGCGCCCTGCGGTACATCGCCCTTCCGGATCTGGTTCCTTTCATAGGTGGAGAGCGTCGTCCGCAGCTCCTCGTTGCGGGCTTCGATCTTCGCGTGGTTCGCGAAGGACAGGCGCGGGAAGATGACCCAGCGGGAACTGTCTTTGACGAAGCCGTCCGGTGTGTTCACATAGTATTCGTTCTCATCTTTGACCTCGATGGACGCGTAGCCGTGGTCCACCCGGGTAGTCGGGCGCAGGAAGACCGGGGTGCCGTACTTCTCGGAGAAGTCGAAGGCTTCCTGGATCATCTCGTAGGCCTCTTCCGGGGTGGAGGGGTCGAAGCAGGGGACTTTGGAGAAGGCCGCGAACGTCCGGGTGTCCTGCTCGGTCTGAGAGGAGATGGGACCCGGGTCGTCGGCGACGAGGACGACCATGCCGCCCTTCACGCCCACATATTCGAGGCTCATGAGGGGGTCGGAGGCCACGTTGAGTCCGACCTGTTTCATGGTCACCAGCGCGCGGGCGCCGGAATAGGCGGCGCCGGCAGCGAGCTCCATGGCGGCTTTCTCGTTGACGGACCATTCGACGTAGGTGTGTTCAGTTTTCCGTTTGGCGACCGTCTCCAGGACTTCCGAGGAGGGGGTGCCGGGGTAACCGCAGACGACGTTGACGCCTGCCGCCAGCGCGCCGAGCGCGATGGCTTCGTTGCCCATCAGGAATTCGGTATGCATCGGATCACCTTGCAAACAGTTAAGTATTTAATGTAATTATAAAAACACAATTTCAAATACTATACCACAAATCGCCCGTCTGTGACAGAAAAAACGGCCGGAGCGGGTCCTCCGGACAGAAAAAGGCCTCCCCGCTGTGACGGAGAGGCCCGGTTTCGATGCAGTTTTTGCGGCGATTTACGCCTCGGCTTTCCAGAGGCCGTGCAGGTTGCAGTACTCGTATGCTGCCACGACTTCGTCGCCGTCGGTCAGAGCGAAGGTGGCCTGCGGCTTGCCGTCGACGGGCAGGGGCTTTCTCTGGTTGCCCTCTTTGGTCTCCAGGGCGATCCACGCGATGTGGTGCTCCTCGAGCATCGGATGTTCGACTTCACCGACTTTGACGGTGACGAGGTTGCCGTCCACTTCGATGACGGGGACGTGTTTCTCCTGAGCGGCATCGGTGGTGCCGGGGACGAGTTCACTCATTTTTTCGCCGCAGCAGACAACGGGGACACCCTTGTCCTCTGCGAACGCGATGATGTTTCCGCAATGTTTACAGATGTAGAATTTCATATAAAACCCTCCTTACGGGAATTAAAATCATTTATGCTTTGCTTTATTATAACGTAATGGACTATAATGGGGCAAGCAAGAAAACCCTTTGGCAACCGTTTGCCGGAAAGAAGACCTTTTATGCTCCAATCGTTCCTGATCGCGGTCACCGCGGTCCTGCCGTTCATCGTCTATCTGGGCTTCGGCGCCATCAGCCGCCGGGTCGGATGGGTGAGCGAAGAATTCCTGAACAAACTGAACGGCGTCGTGTTCAAATGCTTTTTTCCGTTCCTCATGTTCTGGAACATCTACAACGTGGACGCCGACACGCAGATCCGCGGCCGGTTCCTCGCCATCTGCGTCGGTTCGCTGGCCCTGCTCATCCTGCTGCTCTGCCTCACCGTGCCGAGGCTCGTGAAAGCGAAGGACAAGTGCTCGGTCATCATCCAGGCGGCATACCGTTCGAACTTCGTCCTGTTCGGTATCCCGATGGCGGAGAGCGTGTTCGGCGCGGAAGGCGCCGCCCTGGCCGCCATGCTCGTGGCGGTGGTCGTGCCGCTCTACAACGCGTTCGCGGTCATCCTGTTCGAATACTACCGCGGCGGCAAGATCAAAGCGCTGACGCTTCTCAAAAACATCGTGACGAACCCGCTCATCCTCGGCGCGCTCGTCGGTATCGCATTCCTGCTCATCGGCATCAAACTGCCGGTCGGACTGGAGCGGCCCATCAGCGAGTTCTCCGGACTCACGACGCCGATCGCCCTCTTCTGCCTCGGCGGCACGCTGCATTTCAGCGCGATGAAACACAATCAGAAGTACCTCACACCGGTGCTCGTCCTGAAACTCCTGGTACTGCCGCTGCTGGCGACCCTCATCTCGTCCCTCGTCGGATTCTCCAATGTGGAGCGCTTCGTGTTCCTCATCATGTCCGGCGCGCCGGTGGCCGTCTCTTCCTATACGATGGCGGCCAACATGGGCGGCGACGGGGAACTCGCGGGCGAATATGTCGTCCTCAGTACCGTCCTCTCGATCGGCACCCTCTTCGCGTTCATCTTCGTTTACAACATGGTCGGTTTCATCGGCTGACGCCGTGGGACCGCGGAAAGGATCGTGCGCTCTGTGGCATTGACGAAAGAACAATACCGGGAACTCTACGAGAAACTCGATGAAGTCTTTCCGGTCCCCTACGACTGCGGGACCATCTGCGGAAAGGCCTGCTGCGGCGTGTCCGGGTTCGACCGGGAGATGGCCGAAGAAGACATGGGCCTCTACCTGTACCCCGGCGAAGACGAGCTTCTGAAAGAGGACGCCGACTGGCTCCGCTGGTTCGAAGAGACTGTGGAGAAAGAGGACATTCAGGAAGTCGACGGCCTGGCCGCGCTGTTCCCGCCCTCGTTCCTGCAGAAGAAACTCTGCTTCGTCCGCTGCAAAGATCCGCTGCAGTGCCACCGCGCATACCGGCCGCTGCAGTGCCGCTTTTTCCCGACACTCCCGCACCTCATGAACGCGGGGTCCAAACGCGAACGGCTGGTCCTCATCTGGAACGACATGGACCTCCCGTATTCCTGTCCTCTCATCGAGGACGAGGTGGAACTCGACAAAGAGTGGCTCGCCACGGTCTACGAAGTCTGGCAGACGCTCCTCGAGGACCCCATGGTCCACGACATGGTGGCGATGGACTCCCTCGACCGCATGGACGACGTCGGCATGCCGACCGTCCTCTGGCCCCGCTTCCGCTTCCGCCACTGACTGGTGACTGCTCTTTAGACTTGCAGAGTTTTCTGCAGGTCTTTTTTTTCATCCCGGACGCATCCCCTCGCCCTCACAAACTTGTATTTGTTGAGCTCTCAGACTTACATTTGTCGTCCTGCGGACGTGGGTGCCAGCGGCTTTCAGTGCTGTCAAGGGGCTCGCTCGCTCCGCGACAGGCAACCATCCACTGAGTTGCCTGCCCTTGACCGCACTT
>JAZOTY010000080.1:0-4561 GCA_045657845.1 Acutalibacteraceae bacterium
CCGCTGCTTTCACAGCGGAGTTTTTGCTACAAACATGTTATGTTGCCGGGACGATCGTGAGCGGAGTACGTCCATTGACATTGATGGACAATTCTGCCGTACCGGCATCCGATGCGGCAAACTGTCGTCCGTCTTCTTTGATTTGATAGGTTACGCCGGGAGTCAGACGGCTCAGGCTGATGGTATACTCTCCCGCAAAACGATCCATTGAATTTTTCAGGACCAGTTCCAGAGATTTCCCATCCGTGCTGATGGCTCTGGCGACCCAGACCCGCTTTACGTCGATATCTTCCAGAACAGGGCCTCCAAAGGTTTCCGGTTTCGGGCCGTAGTTCACGGCATCGTGCCAGGCATTGCGGAACCCGGCAAGACCGCTGAGACACTGGGCATTGACTTCGTTGGAACAGTTCCAGCGGATAAAGCCCTCTCCGGTCACCGTGTAGTTTCCATCCTGGACCAGTGTGTTCATCGCCGCTTCCTGGACTTCTTTGTCGCCCATTTCACCGGCCGCCATCAGAAGCCCGGAGAACTCGTCCATGTGGCCCATTGAGTAGTTGCCGTGGTCAAAGCCGAGCCCGGTGGTCAGATATTTCTTCCCATCTTCTTCACGCACATAATGGTCGCGGCTCATCGCCCACGAACTCTCCGCCCATTCGGGACACGTAGGGTTGTACAGCATGACGAACTGTGCCTCATAGACCGGCAGACGGACCGCCGGAGGCGCCCAGCTGGTTCTCGCGGTGCGGAACAGGATCGGAGATCCGTCCGGAGTCAGCAGCTCATCGCGGTATTTCCGGAGCACCTGTTCTTGATGGTCTTCCCAGTAGGTCGTTCCGAACGTGGCGTCGTAACTCTTCATACCGGTGATGGCTTTCCAGTTACAGACACTGTAGATCCAGTTCGGTTCACAGGGGTAAACCGTATAGTCCCGGGTTTCCCAGTTCCCCACGATGGACTCCGCCACCGTGTGAACGCTGTGGTGGAATTCTTTCTTTTCATTCTTTTTGAAATTCAGACTTCCGCGTTCCTCATAGGCCTGGTCGCCCGTGTTTTTTGTGTACATGGTCAGGTTCGGAAGGAAGAACCCGGTCAGCATGATGTTATCCCGCTCCGGGATGGGGTCTGCATTGCGGCGCAGGTTGCCCCATGCCTCTTCCTTTTCCCAGTAACTCCAGACTTTCGGATGCTGGAACAGCTCGATCAGCTTACGCTGGGCCTCCGTGTTGGGTCCGTGGAAGTTCGGCGTGTAGTGGCACTGGACCATCTGCAGTGCATTCAGCATGGCATTGATCTGATAGCGGACCGCAGACGGCTGATACTGCTCAATGACATCGAACCCGCGAAACTCTCCGTACGGAGCCAGGGCCTGGTCAAACATATAGGCCTGTGTTCCAAGTGCGAGGTCGGACAGTTCCAGAGCTTCTTCTGCGGGAGCGGCGATTTGCTCCTCATGGAGTTTTTCCAGCCGTTCCGGGATTTCTTCCCGAATGCTTTTCTGCCTCTTCTTAGAGCGTACCTTGCTCACCTGAGCATGGATACGGCCGATGAGGAAATAGACCACGGGGATGACCAGCACAGCGATGAAGCCCTTATGGGAAACTTCCGGAAGGTTTCTGCCGAGGATGACGGCAAGAATATCGGAGGCAGCCCAGACAAAGAACGGACCGATCATGTTTCCGGTAGCCCACCAGAAAAACAGGGAGACAAACAGCAGGACCAGCGTCAGGACAAAGCCCAGAATACTGCCCATTCCCAGGAATGCGCCTCCGGGAGTGATGATGCCGAGACCCGCCAGCTGGAGAGGTACCGGCAAATGCCCGTGGTGCGCATGTAATAACGGCATTAAAACGAGCAGAGAGATGAACAGATAGATGAGCCACGCCTTCTGGCGTTTCCGCAGCGTCACCTCACCCGTCAGGACCGGTTTTCCGAAAAGGTAGGTCCAGCGGCCCATTTCTGAAGCCGGCGTGTCATCTTCCCGAATCATTTTCAAAGCAGATAACAGTTTGTGGTCGAGGGCAGAGACTCTGTCCCGAAACCCCCACCAGAGGAGAAAAAGACTTGCAAGTACTATACAGCAAGGAAGCATAGTGGAGCACTCCTTTCAAAAATATCTTTCTCAGGAAGGTCACATCATTTTGATGCTCTTCATCAATTTGACCTTTTCTGCCCGGGTCATGAAGGGCAGCGGCCAGGGAATGTAATCCATCTTTTCCTGTTCCGGCGTGAGTTCCGGGATGGGATAGATGCTGTCAAAGTTTTCCTGTTCATAGGGCAGGTCGTAGTATTCACCGATACTGAGCATGGTGAGGCGTTTGACGAACGTCTTTGCCGCAGCGCCCATCATCGGCATGAGGCCTTTGTTGGAGGGGCTGAGGTTCGGGACCGGGGTCCTTGTCACCATCATCAGTTTGGTCGTTGCACTGCCGATGTCGCAGCATCCGCCGCTGAAGGTGTTGGCGACATCTTTCATGCTGCGGGTACACTCACCAATGGCGAGGACTCGCTCCGGAAGCGCCTGGATGGCTTCTCTGTCATAAGGCTTTCCATCGCCGTCAAAGTAGTACTCCTTCCCGTTCACGACGACCGGTTTGCCATAGAGCATGGTGAACTTGATGTCCGGTTTCTTTTTTGCATAGAGATACATCTCCATGGCTTCCGTAATGGCCGGGCGGCAGCCGCCGGAGCAGGAGGCTTCCATTTCGCGGACCATTTCCGGAGTGACGGCGTTCACATCGTTGATCTCCATCTTCATGTTCGGAGTGAGGCCGACCAGGATCTTAACGTCCGGCCAGTTCTTGCGGAACCGCTCGGACAGCATGGAGTTGTCTGCGGGACGGAAGTGGAAGTACTCGGGTTCGCCGATGATTTCCACGTCGGGGTCGCCGAATCCGCTCTTGTCCGCTTCCACAAGAAGCTTGTTCTTCGTGGCGTCAATGCCCATCATGGCAGTGGTAATGCGGTCGGTCTCCACCGCCTGGTTGCCGGCGATGATCATGCGGGTGTCCACCGGGTCCACGGGGCCGGGGGTCAGACCTTCGGCGCCGACGATGCCGTCAATGACCGCGAGGTCCGGCTTGAACAGGTAGAGCAGGTCGACGAGTTTCCGGTCGATCTGATAGCTGTGGTTGCGGTAACGCATGTTGGTGGGCAGGGTGCCCATTGCGTTTTTGAAACCGAGGGTGGCTTCCGTGTAGCTGTTGGTCTTCATCTTCGGAACAGAAACATAGTATGCATCGCCCCGGACCACTTCGCTGAGAAGGCGCGGGACCGCAACCTCTTTCATGATTTCCGCTTTCGGCAGGATGTAGCGGTCAATGGGCATGTTTTCGAACGCGACGATCTCCGTGCCGTAACGTTCCGCAACTTTGTCGAGGCCGGTCACCTTGAAGTGGCCGGTGGTGCCCAGTTGTCCGCCGGTGGACTCGGCAATGGTGATCCGCTTCGTGAACTTCGTCAGGTAATCGATGACCGCCTCAAAGACACGGGGGTCTGTGGACTCCGGCATGTCTTTGACTTTGTAACCCGCATCGTGGTAAATGGCCACGAGGTTGGGTTTTACGATGACATGACGGCCGTGGATGGTTTTCTCGAAGTCGATGCGCTCATCCAGCTTATCGAGCGCTGCGAACACGACCCGGCGGATCTCCTTGACATCTTCTCTCGCATAGTACTCCGGAGTGCCGTAGTTCTCCGGCAGAGCCACGAAGTCCTGCAGATAGTCCTGCTGCTTCGCATGCTCAATGACGACATAGCTTTTACTCATGTTGAATACCTCCCATTTATTCTCATCCACCCTGAATGATGGAAAAGAAACTGATGACGTCTCCGTCTTTTAAAACTGTTTTCATGCTCTGGACTTCTCCGTTGAGCATGGCGCGGGTCACTCGGGCGATGGACACCGGGATGCCGAGTTTGCGGATGGCCTGTCCGAGGGTCGTTCCCTCTTCCACGGTCAGCCAGCCTTTGTCATCCAGGTTCCGGCCCAGACCCAGCGGTCCGAATACTTTGACTTTCAAGATACCGCCCCCAGTGCCTCTTCCATGCAGATGGCTTCCACCGGGCAGGCGTTGAAGCACATGGAGCAGCCGATGCATTTTGTCTTATCAACAACGGGGTAGTAGTTGTGCCATTTGTCGAACCCTTCCTTGAAACCGTCGATGGCAAGCTCGATGCAGCTGACCGGGCAGGTCTCTGCGCATACCTGACAGGAAATGCAGGGTTCAAAGTTGAAAACGGGATACTTTTTTGCAGCCATTACGACACCTCCAGTTTCAGCAGTTCGTTGATGCCGAGATTCTCAATGGTTTCCGGAAGCGGTTCGCCGGTTTTCCCGTCCCAGCCGAAAGACTTCCAGTAGAGGGACTTCTGTTCTTCCGAATGCTCCAGACGGATGCCTTTCAGCGGTCCGGCAGGAAGTGCCGGATAGCCCAGCATGCGGTTCGGCAGTTTGACGTCCGCAGGGCTTATTCCCTGCTTAACATTGAACATCTGCCGCATGGTCTGGATGCGCTCGCCGATGAGCATGTAGTCATCGCCGTCCCGGTCCCAGCCGGAGGCC
>JAZOTY010000081.1:0-13303 GCA_045657845.1 Acutalibacteraceae bacterium
GACGAGGAGTAAGTCTTCCGCCACTACAATCGAATCATGAAAAACGGCCCTCTCGGGTACTGTGGACACACAGTCTCCGAGGGGGCTTTTTTGTTTGTAGTTCGGCGGCGGCTTCTGTCCGATACGAAGGTTCATTATATGCAATTACGCATTTTTTCAGTGCATAACGACCGTTCGCATACGACGTTCGACCGCTCCCAAAATAATCCTTGTGTTGCACTTTTTCCGATGCCAAAGTGAGGGGAGGAACGGCAGAAAGCGAGGCGGAGCAGATGAGCATACGGGTCGGCATCACAGACGGGAACCGGGAATTCTTTGAACGGTTCCATGCGGCGATGAACGAACAGTATTCGGAAGAGATCGAAGTTTATCTGTTCCCGACACTGTCGAAAGCGCTGAAAGCGGTGGACCGGTTCCGGGTCAGGGTCGTCCTTCTCGAACCGGAAGGGCTTTCCTCCTCGGACCTTCCGACGAAGGGCCTGCCCAAGACCGCTTATTTCGCACGCCTCGCCGACCGGAAACAGGACGAAAAGGACTGGCAAAACCGGCCGGAACAGGGCGAAGGAGATCCTTTCGAGGATATCCCGATCCTGTGTCGTTTCCGCAGTGTGGCGGAATGGCACGATCTCATTGTCAAGGAGGCGTCCGCGCTTCCCGGCTTCGTAGACAAGGCTGTCGGCAAAGGCACGCCGGGGGGAGTGAAGTCCGGGAAGAAAACGGAGTGCAAAGTCGTGCTGTTCACGTCCGCCGCGGGCGGGACCGGGACATCGACTGCCGCGCGTGCGTTCGCGGAATGCTGCCGGCGACACAACCGGCGTGTCCTGTTCCTGGATCTGCAGACGTTTCCGGACGACTCTGCCGACCCGTCGGACGGCCTCTACACACTCGAAGACGTGGTCCTCTCCATCCGCGGACGCCGGTATGCGCCGGACGCCGTACTGGAGCGGACGCTCCGGTTTGACGAAGAAGGACTGGTGACCATTCCACCCCCAAAGAACCCGGCGGTCCTGTTCGACCTGTCGGGCGAGGAGATCGTCACCGTCCTGGATCTCATCAAAGAGAGCCACAAATGCACCATCATCGTACTGGACCTCGGGTTCGATGCCACGGAACGGATCATCCTGCCGTTTTTGACGGCAGATTACGCGGTGCTGGTGAGCAACGGGACGCAGATCGCCAACCAAAAAACAGGAAAACTGATCGACATTCTGCCCGGGATGTGTGCCGGAGACCCGATCGAACTCTACGAGAAGACCTGCCTGATGTACAACCGCTTCCGGCGGGGAACGAGCGAAGTGCTGCAGTCCGAGATCCCGCTAAAACTGGGCGGCATGGGCGAACTGAGCGTCGCGGACCCCGAAGACCTGATCTCGGAGCTGGCGGTCGCGCCGTCTATGGAGCGGCTCTACGAACGGCTTACAAAACGGGGAGGCTGACATGGAACAGACCTTCAAGGAACAGGACGTCCTGCGCAGGGTCCGGCGGGAGCTGTACCTGACCGACGGCCTCTCGGCGATGGACGACGAGTCCCTGCGGACACTCATCCGAAAGATCCTCCTCCGCCAGAACCCGGAACACGATTTTTCTGCGGAGGAACTGGCGCGTTTCGTCGACACGCTGTACGGCAACTTCCGCGGGCTCGGGATTCTGGAAGAATATCTGAACGACGACACGGTGTCGGAAATCATGATCAACGCCTGGGATGTCCTGTTCGTAGAACGGGGCGGCGTGGTCGAACGGTCTCCACGGACCTTCTCCAGTGAAAAGGAACTGGAGGACATCATCCAGCGGATCGTGGCGGGTGCCGGCCGGGAAGTGAATCGGGCCAACCCCATCGTAGATACCCGGCTCCCCGGCGGAGAACGGGTCAATGTGGTCCTGCCGCCGGCCTCCATCGAGACTCCGGTAGTCACCATCCGGCGCTTCCCGAAAGACCGAATCACCATGCAGACTCTGGTGGAGTACGGGACCCTCAGTGAAGAGGCGGCAGCGTTTCTCGAGCGGCTGGTGAAGGCGAAGTACAACATCTTCATCAGCGGCGGCACGAGTTCCGGAAAGACCACCTTTTTGAACGCGCTTTCGGATTATATCCCGAAACGAGAGCGCATCATCACCATCGAAGACAGTGCGGAACTGCAGCTGACCGGCATCGATAATCTGGTCCGGCTGGAGACCCGCAATTCCAATACGACCGGAAGCGGGGAGATCACCATCCGGGACCTCATCCGAACGTCCCTGCGCATGCGGCCGGAACGCATCATCGTCGGCGAAGTCCGGGGCGAGGAAGCCCTCGATATGCTGGGCGCCATGAACACCGGACATGACGGGTCTCTCTCCACCGGCCATGCCAACTCCTGTGAAGACATGCTTCGCAGACTCGAGACCATGGTCATGACCGGCAGCTCCGGTCTGCCGCTTCCGGCGGTACGGAGAAATATTGCCTCCAGCATCGACCTCATCGTCCATCTCGGTCGGCTTTCGACCCGGCGGAGAGTGGTCCTTGAGATTACCGAAGTCGTCGGGCTGGAGGATGAAGAGATCATTCTGAATCGCCTCTACGAACAGAGGGAAGGGGCTTTGGTCCCCACCGGAAACGAACTCATCCACACCTGGAAGCAGGAGGTATACGGACATGAAACGACCCCGCATCCGCGTACGGTCCGCCTCCGGCGGGCAGACTCCGGAGGAGAACTCCCCGTCGAAGAACCGGACCCGAACGATCCCTACTTTTTCTTTTGAGAAATACTGCGGCAAAACCTACGGGATGCGGGACCTGTCGGTCGGCTTCCTCGGCGGTTTTGCAGGCGGTCTGGCGACCGGCTTCCTGCTCTTCGCACACCCGGTACCGGAGCTGGTGCTGGCAGTACTGTTCGGCTGGTACTTCCGCGGTGCCTGGGTGCGGCACAAAGTGGAAAAGCGGAAGCGGGATTTCCTCGATCAGTTCTGTGACTACCTGGACTCCATCGCCACCTCACTTGCCGTCGGCCGAAACGGCTATGAGTCGTTCCTGACGGCGGACGACGACATGAAGGAACTCTATGAAAAAGGAGCACCCATCCGGTATGCGTCAGGGCGATTGACGGAAGGTCTCAAAAACGGTCGGGCTATCCCGGATCTGCTTCGGGAAATGGCGGAGGAGACGGACTGCTCAAGCGTGCGGACGTTTGGAGAGATCTACCAGATCTGCAGCACGGCGGGCGGAAACCTGAAACACATCGTCGGAGACACCCGGAACATGATCATCGAGAAGATCGCCATCGAACAAGAGATCCAGACGGTGCTGACCGGGCCGAAAAACGAACTGAACATCATGGTCCTCATGCCCCTTGTCATACTCGCGTCTCTACGGGTGCTCGGGGGCGGGATCATCACGGACGATTCGTCCTCCATGCTGGTAAACACGATTGCTCTTGGCATCTTCGGAGGTTCTTACTGGCTGGGCAGGAAGATCGTCGATATCCGGGTATGAACAGAAAGGAGCGGGAAGATGACTTACTGGCTGCGTGTCGGACTGATGGCGCTCGCGACCCTGCTGTCTTTCTGGTCGGCGACCCTTTTGTTTCGTGCCCGGAGCGACAAGACCGATGTCACGGGCCTTCCGGTGTTTTTTCTGGAATCGCTGTTTCCTGCTGGCCGTCGGCTACGGACCAGGCTGAAGAGAAAAGACCGGAGTTCTCGGGACCGGTACCGCAAGCTCCTCGAACTGTACACGCCCGGGGAGGCTGACCGTATCCGGCGGCAGGCGATGGATGCAGGATATACCTATCTGTTGCTCCTGCTCCCGCTCCTTCTGCTGATGCTGGCAGTCACGGGCGATGTGCTGCTCGGCAGCCTCGAACTCGTCCTGCTCGTCGGGCTCTGTCTGTATTTCGACTACTGGCTCGACAGTACGGTACGAAAGCGCCACGCCGAGCTGGAGACACAGTACCCCGCCATGCTGACGGAGATGTCGCTGATGGTGAATGTCGGCATCACCGCCGGGGAAGCATTCGACCGGGTGGCGGTCTCTTCGAACGGCCTCCTGTTCCGGGAGATGCAGCGGGTGACGGAAAGCGTGAAGAACGGCATGCCGATCGACGAGGCGCTGGACACGCTGAGCACCCGGGCGCCGCTTCGGGAGATGAAGAAGTTCGTCTCCCTCTACAAACAGAATCTGGTCAAAGGCGGACCGGACTTTCCTCGAACACTGCAGGAAATGGCGGCGGGCGCCTGGACTGACCGAAAGAACTCCGCCCGGACCCAGGGAGAACTGGCGGAGCAGAAACTGTTGCTCCCTACCATGTTCATGTTTGTCGGCATCCTGCTCATCATCATCGTGCCGGCATTCCGCAACCTGTTTTGAGACCCGTATTACGGGGAAAGGAGACGTGTTATGAAACTGCTCGTATTTCTATGGAACTGGTGGATCACCCTGACCGGAAAGGTGCGGCGATTCACGGTAAAGACCGCGGCAGCGGCTGCTGCCGGCAACAACGGTGAGATCAACATCGTGGCGATGGTGCTCATCATCATCGTCGTCATCGCTCTAGTGGCGATCTTCCGAAGTGAGATGACAGACATTGTTACGAAGATGTTTGAAAAGATCCGCAGCGGCATGGAACTCTGAGAAGAGTTCGTCGGAGCGGGATCGCGGCTCGGCCCAGGTCATCGAGTTCTCTTATGTGTTCCCGATCGTACTTCTGACGGTGGTGGGGCTCATGTACCTGATTTTCCTGCTCTTTTTTCATGTCTATGCATTCCATGTGACCGAAGACGCGGTCGAAACGGCAACGCGTTATGTGGGCGGAGACCGGCTTTACTGGCATCTGTCCACTCACAGTCTGGACGCGGATGTTCTGGCAGACTGCGCAGACACCATGGAGAAAAAGCTGACCGCGATGCAGGTCCTGCCGGGGTTGAAGTTCTCATCCGCCCTTAACGAGAACGCCGCCGGCAGCCGCATCGTTGCAGGCGCCACCTGCTCCTTCCGGGGAAAACGGCTGTTTTCCGTCCGGTCGGAGCGGGCATTGCGCAAACCGACCGAATTCGCAGAGGACGTCGACCTGGCGGAAGACCTTGCAGAGGATACCGGACTGAAACAGTTCCTCGAGCAGCGGTTCGGACGGTATATCAAGATGGACAAGGAGTACCTGTGATGAACCATCAGACCGTACGGGGTTCCATCTCCCTGTTCCTCGTTCTCATCCTGATGCCTCTGTTCAGCGGCACGTACCTTGCCATCGATGCCGGGCGGGCCTCCGCGGCCCGTTCCCGGCTGGAAAGCGCACTGAACCTGACCGGGAACGCGGCGTTGAACGATTACGACGAAGCGCTGAAAGACTGGTACGGGCTCTTTGCCATGGCGAAGTCTCGGGAGGCCTATGAGAATGAACTGACGGCCGTATTTTCCGGAACGATCGATGCCGGAGAGACGACGGGAGACGGCTCCTTTGACAATTACATCAACACGGGGACGAAAGACTTTTCGGTGTCTTTCCCGTCAGAGGCATCCCTGGCCCGGCCGGCGGTGCTTGAACGGACGGTGACCGGGTACATGAAGTACCGCGGTCCGTACCGGTTTGCCCGGGGCGTGAGCCAGCGGATCGGGGCGTTCCAGCACATTCGCGAGGCCTCGGACGCCCTGTCGAAAAGCCAGGATTATTATGACGACCTCTCCGGCGTCAGCAAACAGCTGACCAAACTGGCGGATGCGCTGCCGGCTGAAGCCGAAGGCTTCGATGCAGGCGCTCAGGAATCTGCGGTAAAGTCCATCCTCGGCGGCCTCGACAAACTGTCCTCCCAGGTAAGAAAGACCGACCGCTCGGCGGATGCCTGGAAGAACTCTCTCGACCAGATGCCGGAGGGTGAAGCAAGGTCTTTGCTCGCCGGTGACTATAAAGCGACGGCCGGGGTCCTGAACGAAGAAGGCGTTTCCACGCTGCGGGACAAACTGAACGCCGACCTCGCGGCCATCGATGACTACAACTCCGCCAAAAAGAAAGCCGGGGAAGACCGGAAGGCAGCGGAAGAAGCGCTGAAAGCGGCAGAAGAAGCAGTGGCTGCCGGCGGGGAAGCACCGCAGGGGCTGATCGATCCGGCGTCCATCAAAGATCCGGAGCCTCCGGCCCTTTCGTACCAGAGTGACGCGCTTTACGGGTACATCGCGGGAAGCCGGACGAAGAGTAGTACGGATTCGGAAAAAGAAGAGAAACGTTCGGTGAAGGACGCTTTGGAGTCGTTCAAAGATACCGACCGCACGACGCTGGTATCCGGTGTCCCGGACCAGTATGTCTCCCGCGCCGTGGGCAGCACTGCTGCGGCGGCGATCGACGCGGTGGGAAGCTCGGCAGCCAATGTCCCTTCAGACAGCGACGGGAGCGTCCAGTCTCAGATGAGCGGTCTTCGGACCTTTTTCCGACACCTGACCGGAAGCACCGACAGTCTTCTTTCCGACAGCTATGTAGAAGAGTTTCTGACAGAGAGCTTCAGTTGCTATACCAGCGAAGACACGGCCAAAACGCTGGCGGGCGCCGACCTCAAGTCCGGGCCTCTATTCAAAGGAGAAACCGAATACCTGCTCTTCGGGCAGGACTATCTCCCGACGAATGTCCATCTGGCGGCGGATCTGCTGTTTGCCATCCGCGTGCTCTTCAATTCCATCTATGCCTTTTCCAATGCCAGGATGCGGGCCGAGGCGCTGTCCGTGGCTACGGCAGTGGCGGCCTGGACCGGTGCCGGTGTGGCTGTCGCCCAGAACCTGATCCTCGGCGCCTGGGCTATGGCGGAGTCCGTGAGCGATGTCTCGACGCTGTTGAAGGGCGGGACCGTCCCGCTTTACAAGAATGCCGCTACCTGGACACTTGGGCTGTCCGGCATCTCGAGCAAACTGCGGGAAGGCGCCGTGTCTCTGGCAAGCCATACCATCGACGACGTCTACGCAAAGATCGAAAAAGCGGCGGACGACAAGATCGAAGAGGTACGCGACATCGCGCTCAGCTACTTTCGGGAGACGACCGAAGGGGCCGTGGAATCTCTGACGAACCTGATCCTGACCCCGGTGGAAGCGAAGATCACCACACTCATCGGCGACAAGTCGAGAGAATCGGTTTCCCGGGAGGAAGTCCGGTCGATGCTGACGTCAGCCGTCGACAGCGCAGACAACGGGTCCGCCGGATACACTGCGGCCAAAGCGGCGTTCAACAGTGTCGCGCTGGAACCCTTGACCGATGTCGTCTCCTCCAATTACAAGAGCCTCCTCAGCCTGGACGAGTCGGTGGCGACCACCGCCTCGAACGCTATTCGCCACGGCATCGAAGATGCGTATTCCACGATGTTCTCAGAAGTAAAGAAAGCTGTGGACCATAAAGTCTCCGGTGTGGAGCAGACACTCCACAACGCATTCAAGGAAGGCGGAGACGAGTTGAAAGCGGACGTGACCGATGCCATCGACGGCTATGCGGAGACCCTTTCCGAATACCTCGGCTCCGGCAGCAGCGGCGGGACGACCCTGTCCCGGAACACCGCACTGTCTTCTTACTCCGGCACCGCCATGTCCTACCGGGACTACCTCAAGATCTTCGTATTCACGGGCCTTGTAAACAACAACGTCAAAAAAGGCATGCTGACCCGTGCCGCCAAACTCATGCAGGCGAACTGTCACCAGACAGAGAAGTCGTTCTCCATCGCGAAAGCTTACCGGAAGATCGAACTGTCCGGTGCCGCCGGTATCGTGACCCACACCGTGAAAGGACGTGAGACCTATGCGTACTGACCTGTTTCGCCGTAGGGCGATCTGCCTCCTCAGCCTCCTGACCGCCCTCTGCATTCTGACCTCCTGCGGGTCGAAGGGGAGCGGGAGGACCGGCTCCGAAACGGGGTCGATGAGTTCTGCGGAACCCACGCTCCCGTCCGGGTCTTCTCTCTCGTTCGGAGATTCTTCGGCCGCAGTCGCCCATTTTCCGAACTTCGAGATCGCTGTCCCGGCAGACTGGGCTGTCCGGGGAAATGTCGGGAAAGTCTACGAGGGGGAGGGCATGTTCCTGCTGGCAGGACCGTTGGACAGCGCTCTGGATTTGACGGCTGTCGAAGCGGCTCTGGCCGAGGAACTGGAACTGTTTTTCAACACGGAATACTACCGCTCTCAAGTGCGGTTCGAATCTGAAAAAGAATATGAAAACGGGGCGATGCATCGCCTCAGCGGCACCCTTTACAACGATCGTGACGGAGGGACCCTCCGATTCGCGGGATGCTTCCGTTCGGCACCGGGGCTGTACTGTTTTTACTTCTGGTCGGACTCGTCCCGCGACCGTGACGGGGAACGTTATATGGAGACCACTTATGAAAGCATCCGCATCCTCTGACCGCGGCTCGTACAGCGTGGAAGGCGCTCTGTCGCTGACGGTGTTCACGGCATGTCTCATGGCCCTCATCTCCATCCTGACCATCATCAAGACAGAGGCAGAAGTGGGAGATGCTCTCCACGAGACTGCCATGGAGCTGTCCCAGTACTCCTATGTCTGGGGCCGTACCGAGTACCTGAAAGACTATGTCGGTGAGAGGCTGCCGAAACTTGCAGAACTGATGGGAGACCCCAAAGGGACCTCCGATCTCTCCCTGACCGGGCCGGCCGTTGCGAAACTCCTGACAAAGCAGAATTTTCCGCGGGACGACGTGGACGAATGGCTGAAAAAGCAGGGGGTCCGGGGCGGCTATGAGGGCTTGGATTTCCTCGACACCCAGGTCCTGATGGATGGAAAGACCATCGAGGTGGCAGTCACCTATGACCTCGACGTGCAGACCTTCGGGCTGTTTCAAAAGACGCTCCACCAGAGAGCGGCGGCTGTCACCTATGGACTGCTGCCCACTGACTCCGCATTGAAAGAAGCTCGGAAAAGACCGGTGGAGTCCACCATCTGGCAGGAGAGCAATTTCGTCCGGGGCCGGTACTTTGCGAATGAAGTGCGCTCCGGGAAGCAATATGGTGTCCCGGTGAAGCCGGGACAGGGCATCGACCTTTACGATGCCGCGACGGGGACCTATGCGGAAGTGTATTCCGTCAATGTGTTCCTGCCCACTTATGCCACCGCGTCCTATGCCCCAAGGGTCGATTCCATAGAAAAAGCACTGTTCGGTTATGCCACAGACCTGCGGAAAGATATTTCCGGGCTGGGGCAGGAGATCGTGCTGGCGGACGGGTCTTCCGTGAAGCCCGTGAAGGCGGAACGGAAGATCCTCATCCTCATCGTTCCGGAAGAGGTGAAGCAGTACGACGCCATGGAAGGCGCACTGGAGGGGACGGCGAATGCTGTTCGTGAAAAGTATGGCGTCACCGTGGACCTTCGGTACGAGCAGAAAGCGCTGGTCAAAAACGGGGAGGAGTCTGAGAAAAAATGATCGAAAAATACGGGGATCTGGGGTCTCTGCTCCTCCTTGTTTTCTGTCTGGTCCCCATTTGCAGAGAAGATCTCCGAACACGGACGATCCCACAGAAGTGGTGCATCGCCCTTGGAGCCGGAGGCCTTTTCCTTGCGGTTGCAAAGACTCTTGTGACCGTCATTACGGTATATCGCGACGCCGGTTCGCCCATTGCCGGCACCGCTGTATATACACCCATTTTCTTTTCCTTGGCAGGAGCCCTTGCCGCAACCGGTCTGGGGCTTCTCTGCCGGGGAGCGACTCGGGACGGGTTCGGCTGGGGCGACGTCAAACTCATGGCGGCGCTCGGTGCCTGCATGGGCCTGTTCCCGTTTTTGCGGGGCATGGCGTTGACCGGCTTTTGTTCGCTGGTCGCCGCGGTGTTCCTGTTGCTGGTGAAAAAAGCAAAATCTTCAGACACACTGCCCTTTGCGCCGTTTCTGGCGGCGGGGGCGGTGCTGTCAGAGGTCTTTGAACTGATGATGGAAGCGGGGTGAGCTTGTTGGCAGAAGAAAAGACGCCCCGCGCCGGAAAGAAAGCGGTTCTGGCCGGTCTGCTGCTCCTTCTGTTCTGCGCCGCCGGCTGGGGGATGCTGTTTTACGGTCACCAGTCTGAAGTGGCCGGATTGGAAGAGCGGAAGCTGGCTGCGGAAGAGAAGTTCCAAAAGCAGATCTATGACGAGGCACTGGTGGATTACAAGGCCTGTCTGGAAGCGGCGCCGAACGACCTTGCCTGCATGGCCCGCGTCGCGGAAATCTACCACCTCACCGGGCAGGACAACAGCTGCATTGCCTGGTGTGAACGGGTCCTGCGCCAGGACCCGAAAGATCTGAAGACCCGCCTCTATGAAGCACGTTCCTACGACAACAAGAAGAATGTGCATTCCGCCATCTCGGTTTTACAGAAAGCCGGGAAGACCGACGGCACCGAAGCAGAACGGAAGGAGCGGGACGAATACCTGCGCGAATTGAAGGGACGGTATGAACTGACCTATTTCTCCTTCAAAGCGATCTTCCCCTGGTTCCGACTGCCGGACGGGACACCGGTCGCTACCGTGGCGGAGGATGAGACACTCGCGGTCTATACCGCTGCCGGGAAAGAGATTCTTTCCGGCACCTGGGGATTTCTCGGCATGTCTGCCGATGACGACCTCCTGTTCCCGGTGCGAGAACAGGACCAGTGGTTTTTTGTGGACGACAACGGGGAACGGCGGAGGGTACCGGACGGGACCTATCTGTCTTTGCACAGCTTTTCGGAAGGTCTGGCACCGGCGACCCGAAAGAGCGGTCTGGAAGCGAACGCCCCGGTGCTGGCCGGCTATCTCGATCAAACGCTGAAAGAACTGCGGTTCGACTTTCAGGAAACCTATCCCCTGAAGGGCGGTTATGCCCTCGCGAAAAAAGACGGCACCTATTTTGTACTGGACGCTTCTCTCCAGGAAGTGACCGCCTGCGAATTCACGGCGGTCAAAGCCGACCCTTACGGGAGCGCGCAGAAATATGGAATGATCCTCGGCCGCTTGCCCGGCGACCCGGAACAGTGGGCGATGTACGCCCCGAACGGCATCCGCGTCAACGAGTTTTCCGCGGACGACCTTCGCCTTCCGGAAGAAGTGAAAGCGCCGCTGGCATTTTTCAAGGACGGCCTTTGGGGATTCGTCACCCTGGACGGAACGGTCCTTCTGGAACCGCAGTTTGAAGACGCCTCGTCGTTCTCAAAAGGCATGGCGGCAGTCAAAAAGGACGGCAAATGGGGATACATCGACAAGACAGGCGAGTTCATTATCCCGCCGACCTTTGAAGAAGCGGGGCCGCTGTCGCCGTCCGGTTCCGCATTTGTCAAAAACCATGCGGGGTACAGCCTGATGACGCTCAGCCGGTATGCCCGTTCAGAAAAGTAGTACAGAAAAGCAATAGAAAGAAGGAATGATCAATGAAGAAAAAAGTGGCAGACCGGACCATGGTGTTTGAAGAAGCGGATGTCTTTACCGCACAAAAATATCTGCGCAACCTTGCGAGCGGCCGCAGCCCTCTCGACGGAGAGGACCTTGCGGAAGACCATCTCCTCCGGGACCCTGCGCTGGTGAGCGCCATGAACCTTGCCGCCGACCTGCTCGAAGCCTGGATGGACAACGGCGGGTTCAACCGGGTAGAGCCGGAACGGACACGGCCCTTTGAAATCTCGGATACCGACCGCAGTAAGATTGAGATCTCAGAAGAAGCGGTCGGCATCATGACGATCGCAAACCGTATCTCAAAAGTCCTTCCCTATGACATGAAGACCGTTCGCTACGGGCAGATCTCTGCCTGGCTGCAGTACATCGGCGCGTTGGAATGGGAAGAAGAGGCGGGCAAGAAACGCAGGGTCAGCACCGCGGTCGGGGAACAGCTCGGCATCCGAAACGTCAGCCGCCGCGCCGCCGACGGCACCACTTACCGAAAAAACGTCTATGACGCCAACGCCCAGCGCTTCATCCTCGACAACCTCGAGGGCATCATGAGCTATTCGTCCCAGGCAAAAGTCAAGGAAGCGGCCGAAAAAGTCGAGGCGAGTCAAAGCAAAGAAGACGCGTCGAAGAAAGCGAAACCTCCGAAAAAAGACCCCGCTTCCTCTGAGGAGGCTTGAACCGTCCATGAAGAACTATAACGAAGAATTTATGCGGTGGCTGGAGCGGGTGAGGGAGATCGATCCAAAGTCCCATGAAGACCTGCCGGAAGAGCTCCAGAAAGAGTTTGAAAAACTCATGCTTCTTGCCAGCATCCCGTTTTGCCACATCTACGGCGAGGACCCGGAGGCGATGAGCGAACTGCTCATGGTATGCCTGACCGAGAAAGAATACTACGGAGAAACCGGAGAACCTCTGCGGGTCGTCATGATCGAAGAAGGGAAAACATTCACGAGCCCGTTGAACCATCTGGTGGCACAGCCGGTGCTCTATGCGGAAGATGACCGCGGGCGCAGTTTCGTGTTTCTGTACTGCGACTGGCGCGGTCCGATCCTCGGCGAAGCCGCGGCCATCTTTGACGCGATCCATGAGGTACATCGCCAAAACGGGGTGGCGTTCGACGATCTGCCGGATGTCTACTTCATCTACCTGACCGACTACGACCTCACGAGACAGGGGCAGCAGGTCATGCGGCTCGACCCGGGAGAAGAGGGCAAACCGGTCCGTCTGTCCCGCAAAGAGTGGGAGGAACAGGGCTGCGACCCGGACCAGCCAGAGCCGAACATTGCCAAGTGGCACACCATCTTCTTCAATGCCGCTATGGTGAGCTGACCCTCTTTAAACAAACCGCATTCAATAAGCAAAGAGACTTCTCGATCTGAGAAGTCTCTTTTTGCGGATTATCCTATTCCGGCCCTTGTTTTACCGCCTAATTCCATGTTATTGGTTATTTCGGCGGTATTATTTATCGCGCATTTTTGCGAAAAAAGCAAAATTACCGCCTACTTTTCTGTTTTTGCTAAAAGAAGCGGTAAATCAAGGGAGAATATCTCCCGGGCTCTCCTAGAATTACCGCCTATAATCTGGTCCACGACGAATTAGGCGGTAAATGACGAAAAGAATTCTGGTTTGCGCTCTCAACTTTACCGCCTATTATCACGTTTTCACCAAGAAAGGCGGTAAATTACGAGAGGAGTTCTTGTTTAAGCTTTCAGTATTACCGCCTATATCCTCGATTTTGGGCCGACAGGCGGTAAAGGGTTACGGTGTTGGTCAATTTGCAGCATCTGTACAACTGTAAAGAAAATAGGATTGTATCCGCCGAGGGGTTTGATTTACAATGTGTGTAGGTCATTTGCTCGTGGACAAACCAGAGCAAAAGAAACCACGAGAGAAAGAAGGACTGGCATGAGCATCGATATCGGCATTATTGAGACCCCGACCGTGCGGCAAATGTTCATGGAA
>JAZOTY010000082.1:0-4722 GCA_045657845.1 Acutalibacteraceae bacterium
GCAGCCGGGGCAGCCTTTTTGGCCGGAGCTTTGTAATCGGGATTGTCGACCATTTCGATGGCTTCGAACGGACAGGCCTTCGCACAGACGCCGCATCCGATACAATCTTCGTTCCGGACGAATGTCGGAAGGATCCGTCTCATGCCTCGTCTGGTGACGGGATGGGTCAGTTCGAACGCGTTGACCGGACAGTCGAACAGACAGCTCTTACAGCCGAAACAGCCGTCGTAGTTGATATGAGGGATCTTTTTCGGGTTAGCCAACGTAAGACACCTCCTCAGCCATATTCATAAGGGCAGGCAAGCCGAGTTCCTCCAGAGTGGAGTCAAGGGGCACGCCGGTGTCGGGGTCATAGCCGCAGGTCTCCCAGGTCTTGCGCATCATGGCGTCGATCGGGACGGTCTTGCCGGCGGTCTTACCGACTTTGTGAGGTGTATCGCCCACCATACGGTCATGGGGACGGTTGTCGAGCGGCATTTTGCCGTGTTTGATGTTGAACATCTGGCGAAGCGTGAAGATGCGCTTGCCGATGAACATGTACTCGTCCGGAGTCAGATCCCAGCCGGTGCCTGCGTTCAGCCACTCAAAGATCGGGTAGTTGCCGACGCCGGTGATCATGCCGAAGTAACATCCGCCCGCGCCGTCGACGAGACGTTTGTAGTATGCGCACGCAAGGACCTTCAGAGCTTCTTCTTCGGAAGCAACGGACTCACCGGACTTGTCGCCGACGATCGCAGCGGCCGGAGCCCAGGAGACTTTCTTCCAGATATGCATGCAGCCGTAGTACAGAGAACCGCCGGAGGTATGTCTGGACGGAGTCGGGTCGATGGCATACAGCGTGGCCTGCTGCGGGTCGAGACGGGAGTCGTGCATCGGGGGTTCCATACCGCCGCCCTGGACGGCGAACTTCTCGGAGCCCTTGCCGATGACCTTGGCCGCATAACGGGTACCATGGGAGAAGACTTCGCCGATGCCGCGCTGTTCGCAGATCATCTTGACGAATTCGATGATGGCTTCCGCATTGCCCCAGGTGAGGTCCAGACCGCCGACATCTTCACGGGTGAGGATGCCGTGCTCGACGCACTCGATGGCCATACCGACACAGCCGCCGCAGGAGATGGCGTCGATGCCCTGGCGGTTCAGGTATTCGTTGATGTAAAGCATGGCGTCGTTGTCATCGTTCAGCAGGAACGCGGTGTAGTCCCACTGGGACTCGTATTCCGGTTTGTGGACGATGCTGTAGCCGGCGTCATTATGTTTGATCTTGGAGATATCGAGCTCGCCGCCGCAGCCGTACGAGCAGGAATAGCAGTAGTACCGGGAGATCTGATGCTTCAGCGTCTGGTGCGCGTCGGTCTTGTTCAGCTGACGGACCGAGAAGTGTTCCTTCTGGGTGCCGCCCCAGTTCCGGATGGGACCTTCGCCGGTCTGACCGACGAACTGAGAAGCGCCGCAGGTACCCCAGGTGCCCATCAGAACTGCGGTGAGCAGTCCGTCGGGAGACAGCTGAAGTTCCGGAAGGACTTTCGTGATGTTGAGAAGACCGGTCGGGATCTCAGGCGGCAGGAATGCCATGTTGAGACGGCCGGCGCACTGTTTGGCCAGTGCTTTGATCTCTTCGGTGTGGACACCGGAAATGGGTTTGGTGCCCTGACAGACGATGGCTTTCAGATTCTTGGAACCGATGACACCGCCGACGCCCTGGCGGGCGGCGATACGGCCGTTCTCGTTGCAGACACCGGCCATCCAGCCGAGCTTTTCGCCGCCGGGGCCGATCGTGGCAACGACCGGACGTTTCTTTCCGGGTGCCGAATGGCGCTTCCAGAGTTCCTCTTCCGCGTCGTGGCAGTCGAGGCCCCAGACGCCGTCGGCGTCGAGGATCTGGCAGCCTTTGTTGTCGATGTAGAGGTAGACCGGTTTGTCGGCCTTGCCGTGGACGGCGATCATGTCGAAGCCGCAGTGTTTGATACCTGCCGCAAACGAACCGCCGCAGTTGGCTTCGCCGATGCCGCCGGTGGACGGGGACTTCGTGATGACCATCCAGCGTCCCATGATGGTCGCGCCCGTACAGGTCATGATGCCCGTCGTGAAGCACACGACGTTTTCGGGGCTCATGGGGTCTGCGCCTGCCGGGATGTGGTTGTAGCACCACCACGCGCCTAAACCTGCTCCGGACAGGAGCTTTTCGTAGATCTCATCCTTGATCTTGATGACCTTACTCGTTCTGGTCGTAAGGTCGACCTGGAGGATCTGTCCAGTGTAGCCTTTCATAGACTTGCTTCATCTCCCTTTGATATATTGATATCACCCATAAAAATATCCTTGTTTATTGACACGATCAGCCGCTGCCCAGAGGGGTATACGAGCTGACGATATCGCCGTCTTTGAGGACCTGCTTCATGTCTGCCTTTTCATAGTTGACCAGAAGCGGCAGGGTCTTTGCCCAGAGTTTTGGCAGCTTCACGATCTTCAGGAACTGCTTGAGCGTGATGCCGTCCGGTACTTCGATGGTCCCGTCTTTGTCGAACTTGGAAAAGTCGCAGATGCTCGGGCCATGGAACTCGATGCGCATGGGGGCTTCCTCCTTCCGCAAATCAGTTTTCTAACTGTGTACAGTATTATACACATTAATTATATAGAGGTTGAGAGTCAAACACAATACTTAATCGCCTCCCCAATTTTGATAAATTATTCACAATGCGGATTTTTGGCTTTGCAACAGTTACCTAACTGTGTATAATAATCATGGGTGATACCAACTACAAGGGAGGTTACTAGCGAATGGTAAACAAGATCGTAGAAGTTCTGACCAAAGGCGTCGTCGCACTGACCAATGTGCTTGGTCCTGTCCTGAACACGCTTCTCAAAAAACTCTGGGCCTACACAGACAGTGTCTGGTATCGTCAGGGTTATGAAAATGAAGACCACACCAACGGTGTGATCAGGGAGGATAAATGATGGCTAAGAAGAACAACGTCGAAGCGGTCGGAACTGCCGCTCCGGAAGAGAAAAAATCCAGAGGGCTCCTGTTCATTCTCGGAGTTCTCGCCGCCGCAGGTTCTGCCCTCGTTGTGGTGCTTGGCGCAGTCCTTTATATGATCAATCCGTGGTACATTCCGCAGATCCTGAAGCGGAACTACCCCGAATGGTTCGAAGCGCATCCGTTCATCAGCCGCTTCATCCCGCTGACCTGACGACGACACAACACAAAGAAAACGACCCCCGTTCTTCTGGAACGGAGGTCTTTCTTTTTCTGTTTTGTTTTGGCGATGTACCGGTGTCAGACGTTGATCTCGACGTCGATGCCGAGGAGGTCTTTCTTCTCCTCGAGGACCGGCTTGATGTACCCGTCGACGAACTCCTGTGTCTGGCTCGGCGCGCGGCCGACGAAGTTCTTCGGCTCCATGACGGCCTCGAGTTCTTCGAGGGTCATGCCGAAGGCCGGGTCCGCCGCGATCCGCTCGAGCAGGTCGTTCGCGCCGCCGTCGACCTTGACGACCTTGCCGGCGTCCATGGAGTGGACGCGGATGCGCTCGTGCAGTTCCTGGCGGTCGCCGCCCTTCTTGACGGCTTCCATCATGATGTTCTCGGTGGCCATGAACGGCAGCTCCTCGAGAAGGTGCTTTTCGATCATCTTCGGGTAGACGACGAGGCCGGAGACCACGTTGATGTAGAGTTCCAGGATGGCGTCGGTGGCAAGGAAAGCCTCGGCGACGGAGATGCGCTTGTTGGCGGAGTCGTCGAGCGTTCTCTCGAGCCACTGGGTGGACGCGGTGAGTGCCGGGTTCAGGGCGTCGGCGGCCACGTAGCGGGCCAGCGAGCAGATGCGCTCGGAACGCATCGGGTTGCGCTTGTACGCCATGGCGGACGAGCCGATCTGGGTCTTTTCAAAGGGCTCTTCGATCTCCTTCATGTGCTGGAGGAGACGCATATCGTTCGCGAACTTCGATGCGGATTGCGCGATGCCGGAGAGGACGCTGACCACCTGGTAGTCAAGTTTCCGGGAATAGGTCTGGCCGGAGACCGGGTAGCAGGCGGCGAAGCCCATCTTGTCGGCGATTCTTTGGTCGAGCTGCCGGATCTTCTCTTCATCGCCCTCGAAGAGCTCCATGAAAGAAGCCTGGGTGCCGGTGGTGCCCTTGGAGCCGAGGAGTCTCATGTTCTCGAGACGGTGCTCGACTTCGTAGTAGTCGAGGAGGACGTCCTGGAGCCAGAGGCTCGCGCGCTTTCCGACGGTGGTCGGCTGCGCCGGCTGGTAATGCGTAAAGCCGAGCG
Organism: Acutalibacteraceae bacterium; assembly: GCA_045657845.1. Classification (GTDB taxonomy): domain Bacteria; phylum Bacillota; class Clostridia; order Oscillospirales; family Acutalibacteraceae; genus RUG420. The sequence goes on from JAZOTY010000082.1 coordinate 4,276, forward strand.
TCGGCAGGTCTTTGTATTCGACTGCGAACTTCGACAGCTTGTCGAGCAGGTTCACGAGCTTCTTCTCGATGAGCTTCAGCCCTTCGGTCATGGTGATGACATCGGTATTGTCGCCGACGTAGCAGGACGTGGCGCCGAGGTGGATGATGCCCTTCGCGTTCGGGCACTGGACGCCGTACGCATAGACATGGGACATGACGTCGTGGCGGCGTCTCTTCTCCTCTTCGATGGCGACTTCATAGTTGATGTCGTCGGCGTGCGCTTTCAGCTCGTCGATCTGCTCCTGCGTGACAGGCAGGCCCAGTTCGTGCTCCGCCTCCGCGAGCGCGATCCACAGCTTTCTCCAGGTCCGGAACTTGAAGTCCGGGGAAAAGATGTACTGCATCTCTTTCGAGGCATACCGGGAATTGAGGGGAGTTTCGTAAGTGTTCTTCTGCATGACGCACG
>JAZOTY010000083.1:0-8617 GCA_045657845.1 Acutalibacteraceae bacterium
GACAGAGTGCCCCGGAAGTGCTATAACATGCGGTGAAAACGAGGTGTTGAACATGAAGAACTACATCGCCAAACGGGGCGGGGCACTGCTGGCGCTCCTGATGACCGCGGTCCTCGCGCTGTCGTTCACCGGCTGCAAAAAGGCGTCGGAGAAGATGGACGAGGCAGTCTATGGCGGACTCGACAAAGTGCAAAACCTGAGTGAATCGGAGTACGGTTCCGCGCAGGAGATCGTCGACCTCTACTCCGCGAAGATGGAACAGCAGGCGAAAGCGCTCGGCAAAGAGCTGAAGAAAGAAGCTCCGGCCCGGTACAGACAGGACGGGACGCTGGCGGTCCTACTCAAGGAGAAGACCGGTGTGCTGGCAAAGCTCTATGGAAAAGGCAGCACCGAAGTCTCGAAATATGTCCTCTATACGGACGGATCAGACGAGTCGGCGACCGGGTATGTGGACGCCCTCTATGACGCCTACACCGCCGCGACGAGCATTCTGATGGACGACTACCAGGAAGCACTGAAGACAGTTCAATAAAACCAGATCCCTCTGCCGGAACCGCAGAGGGATCTTTCGATTATGAGATAAATCATGACAAATGTTACGATATATACATACAATTTGCTTGACACCTGTAAGATATCGTGGTAAGGTTCAAGAACATCCCTGTTTTTCGAACAAAGGAGTGTTTTATGAACAGCAAGGCTTTCGCCCGCCTGACAGCGGTAATGCTGGCGGTCGTCCTGACCCTGAGTCTTGCGGGTTGCCGTTCTGCTGACAAGTCATCGGAGACGGCGGCAGGCAATGCACCTGCGGTCTCGCAGGCTGCGACAGAAACGGACTCGAAACCGGGTAAGGACACGAGCGCGAAAAAAACGAAGAAGTCACAACCGACTTCGGCCGTCAAGGAAGAGAAGACCGGAGAAACCGGTACTTCGACGGCAAAGAAGACCGGGACTACTTCTCATACAAAACAGAAAACGGTCACAAAGAAAACGACGGCTTCCAAAACGGCTCCGGCCGCTCCGAAGAGAGGCTCCCTGGTGGCAGATGTCTATGATCTGTCCACCGATGCTGCCCGGAAAATGCTGAACGGGACCGTCGATTTCGGCACCGGCGGCCTTCAGTATCTGAACCCCAGTGACACCGGCATCTCTGTCCGGGTCCGTTCAAAGCAAAGCCCCTCCGGCGGAGTGCAGCTGTATCTGATCGTTCAGAACAATACCGGACGTCCGATCCGGCTGAACGGCTATTCCAAATTCGCGATCCGCGACATTTTGGGGAACGAACTGCTGTCGACGAACATCCGCCTCAACAAACCGATCGTTATGGACAACAAGGAAGAGCAGATCCTGTCCATCACGCTCCCCCGAGAGTGGTATGCGTTCGACGATCTCTACCGGCTCACCGTGGAAGCCGGCATCTTCCAGTCCCTCATCGCTCTGGACTACGACTTCCTGTAAACAGAAAACCAATCGAACAACAAATGACCCCGAATGTTGCATCACAACGTTCGGGGTTATTGTTGTTTTTCCGCCCGTCCGAGTTCCCGCCAGACCGTCAGCATCATGGTGACGAAACAGGCGGTGCCGCCGACCACGTTGGAGACGGGTTCCGCCAGGAAGACGCCGTCGGTGCCGAGCCCGAAGAGGTGCGGCAGGAGGTAGGTCAACGGAATGACGATGATCGCTTTCCGGAACAGCGAGAAGAAGATCGCCTGGCGCTTCTTGTTGAGCGCCTTGAAGGTCGTCTGTCCGCAGTACTGCAGCCCCTGCCCAATGAAGGCGAAGAAGTAGAGGTGCAGCGCCGGGATGGCATCGGCCAGAATGGCCTTGTCATTTGTGAAGATGCCGATGAACCACTGTGGCTTCCAGAGGATGAAGAGCCAGATGGCCAGCGTGTACGTGAGGTTGGCGATGGTCATGAGGCGGATCGCCTTTCGCACATTGCCGGGCCGTTCTGCCCCGTAGTTGTAACTCATGACCGGGCTCGTGCCCTCCGACACGGCAAGCGCCGGGACGTCGACGAACTGCCGCACGCTGGCGAGGATGGTCATGATGGAGACGTAGAGGTCGCCGCCGAAACGGGACAGCACTGAGTTGCAGGACAGCGTGACGAGCGCGTTGGTGACGGCCATGATGAACCCGGCCGTGCCGAGTGACGTGATGTTTCTGGCCACCGTCGCAAAGTCCCTGGGGCGATGTACGGTCAGGCGGAGTTCACACCGCCGGCGCAGATACCAGAGCACCAGCACCGCAGAGATGATCTGGGAAATGACCGTCGCGATGGCCGCGCCGGACGTCCCGAGATGCAGCGCGAAGATGAAGACCGGGTCCAGCGCCACGTTCAGGAGCGCGCCGATGGAGACGGTCAGCATACCGAACCCCGTGTACCCCTGCGCGTTGATGAACGGGTTCATACCCGTGACTGCCATCGAGAAGAAGGTTCCGAGGAGGTAGATGCGCAGGTAGGGCAGCGCGTAGGGGAGGGTGGCCTCCGAAGCGCCGAACAGCAAAAGGAACGGGCGGCTGAACAGGAGCCCGACTGCTGTGATGATCAGCGCCGCGCCGGACAACAGCAGGAATGCTGTCGTCTGGATGTGCTTTGCGCTCTCCCGGTCCTTCGCGCCGAGGGCGATGGAGAAGAGGGGCGCGCCGCCGGTGCCGAACAGGTTCGCGAACCCGATCGTCAGGATGACCAGCGGGAAGCAGAGCCCGACGCCGGCCAGCGCCATGGTGCCTTCGCCCGGGATGCGCCCAAGGAAGATCCGGTCCACGATATTGTACAGGAGGGCAAACAGCTGCGCCACCAGCATGGGTACCGCAGACTGGAGCATGTTCCGGCCTACGGAGCCGTGTTCAAAGTCGACCTGGCGCATCGCGTCCCCTCCTTTACTGTAAAGATGGAACTATTATACACCTGCGGTCAACTGTCCGTTCCCGGGAACACTTTCCTGTCTCCCGTAAGAATGGCCGGGTCTTGACAAGTGACCGCCCGGTCACCATAATAGAGAACGAACGGTCACTTATTTTTGGAGGAGGCACTCCCATGGCAAAGGATACCAAAGAAAGAATTCTGGCGGCGGCACTGGACCTGTTCTCGCAGAACGGTTATGCAGGAACGAACATCCGGGAACTGACTGCGTCTCTCGGTCTGGTCAAATCGTCGATGTATAAGCATTTTGAAAGCAAGGAAGAGATCTGGAATGCCCTGCTGGATCAGATGATCGCCTATTATGGCGAACGGTTCGGGTCTCCGGAACATTTTCCTCCCGCCCCGGACTCGCTGGAGGGGCTGGTGGCCATGACTCTGCGGATGACAGAGATCACGATCCGCGATGAGACGATCATCAAAACCAGAAAACTGCTCACGATCGAGCAGTTTCGGGATGAACGCGCCCGGGACCTTGCGACCAGGCATTTTCTCACAGGGCTCCGGGAGATGTTTACCTCCATCTTCGCCGAGATGATGGATCGGGGTCTGATCCGGCGGGACGATCCCGCTATGGTCGCGTTCGCCTATACGACACCGATCTCGGCGCTCATCCACCTCTGCGACCGGCAGCCGGAGAAAACCGATGAGGCGATGGCGCAGATCGAAGCGTTCGGCCGACACTTTATCAAGGTCTACGGCATGGAAGACAAAACCGATGCGGAACGGAATGAGGTGTAACACGATGCTTTTTGAAACAGAGAGATTGATCCTCCGTCCGTGGGAGGAGACGGATGCGGAGAGTTTATATGAATACGCGAAAGATGACCGAATCGGACCGATCGCGGGCTGGCCGGTGCACACGAGCGTGGAAAACAGCCGGGAGATCATAAAAACAGTTTTGTCGGCGCCGGAAACCTATGCGGTCTGTCTGAAAGAGGACAACAGAGCGATCGGCAGCATCGGTCTGATGGTCGGCAAGCAAAGCAATATCGGTCTGCCCGATACGGAAGGGGAAATCGGTTACTGGATCGGTGTTCCCTTCTGGGGACAGGGACTGATTCCGGAAGCAGTGCGGGAGATCATCCGCTATGCCTTTACCGACAAGCACCTGGAAACACTGTGGTGCGGCTATTTTGAAGGCAATGACAAATCCAGGCGTGTGCAGGAAAAATGCGGTTTCACTTACCATCACACGGACAAGGATATTCACTGGAAGGTGATGGACGATATCCGCACCGAGCACATTACGAGACTTACAAAGAACGAATGGAAAAACCGCTCTGGCGCCGACAAGGGAGAGAAATTCGATGAAGTATAACAGCACAGTTACCCTGAAAGACGGCAGAGCCTGTATCCTCCGCAACGGCACCGCGTCGGACGGGCAGGCACTCCTTGAGGTTTTCAACCGGACCCACGAGCAGACCGATTATCTGCTGACCTACCCGGATGAGCACGAGTACACCGCGGAGCGGGAAGCGGCGTTTCTGCAGGAGAAAACCGACAGCGCCGATGAGATCGAACTTCTTGCGGTGGTCGACGGATGCGTCGTGGGCTCGGCCGGGATCGGCTGTGTCGGCAGAAAAGAAAAACTCCGACACCGGGCGGAATTCGGTATCGGAGTCGATCGGGCATATTGGGGCCTGGGTGTCGGTCGTGCTTTGACGGAGGCCTGCATCGCGTGCGCTCAAATGGCCGGCTATACCCAGCTGGAACTGGAAGTCGTGGCGGAGAACCGGGCTGCCCTCGCTCTTTACAAAAGTGTGGGATTCGAAGAGTATGGCCGAAACCCCAGAGGCTTTCGCTCCAGGACGGGCGGTTGGCAGGAACTGGTGTTGATGCGTCTGGAACTGGACGCCCTGTCTCGTGAGGACCTCTCTTAAGGCTTGAAGCCCGGGCCAAGGAAGACCGGGATGCGGTCCCGGTACATGCGGCCGGAGTAGTTCTCCGAAGGCACGTCGTGGAATTCCTTGGGCGATGTACCTTTCGGGCTTCCGGCCGGCAGCAGGTTCCGGTACAGGGGGTCTGCATAGATGACGTCCGCTTCCGCGAGCGCCGCCCTGATGACCGGCTCCCGCCAGCTCTGAAGGTCGGTGTCTCTCAGACACCCGCAGGGGTCTTCGAGGGGGCAGAGGACCCGGGTGTTCCGGTCGCCCAGGACCCACCGCAGGCTGGCAGCGAACACCGGTTCGCCGAGGATGAGCGTCTGGGGCGTGTCCGGGTCAGAAGAGGCTGCTTCGTCCCAGAGGGTCTGGTTCTCGCCGGTCCGGGCGGCTTCTTTCAACAGGTCCGCGATCCGTCCGCAGGCGTCGGCGCCCATGGGCAGGCCGACGACGTACGGCGTGCCAAAGCGTTCCCGAAGCACTATGGCGGCGTCCAGCGCGGTGGAGGAGAGGACGAGGTTCACGTCCGCTTCGGCGGAGCGGGCGATGTCGGAAAGGGCGGTGTGCATCGCCCAGGAGGAGATGACGTCGAAGCCCTCCGCGGCACACCAGTCCAGCAGGGCCTCGACATTGCCGACCACTGAGAAGTCCAGGGGCGTCAGGCCCAGCAGATTGATCTTGATCGCATCCGTGTCCGTCACGGGTGCGCTTTTTTCGTCCACGAACCGCTCCGCCAGCGCGCGGAACGCCTGGCGCATGCCGGCCTGATAGGTGTGCATGCCGGACGTGTCGAAGTGCAGGGTCGGGATGCCGGTCCGTTTCTCGATGACCCGGGCTACACCCTTGAAATCCGTGCCGGTCATGGCCGCGATGGGCGAGCCGAAGACCGCGATGAACGTCGGGTGAGTCTCTTCCGCGGCTTCGCAGACGTCGCGGATGTATTTTTCGTCGTTCCCGAGGATGGCGTCGTACTCCCGCAGCCCCGAGATGAAGATGAGGCTGTCGGAGCCGTACCACCGGGGCTCGTCGTGGGTCGCGTAGGTAGAGTTGCATCCGGAGGCGTCGTGCATGACGAGCAGTCCGCCGAGCTCATAGAGCGCGGAACACACACCGCTGAGGTCGGACGAGTAGTTGACCGCATAGAGAGAGGCCTGGTCGGCCTCTTTGGGGCGATCTGTGGACGGTTCCTCCGGCGTTTCGTCACAAGAACAACCACCAGAGCCCTTTTTCGCGCGGGCCAGCCCCTCTGCGACGACCGCCGTCGAGCCGATGGCTTTCTCGGACAAAACGGCTTCGGTATCTTTCCGGTTTTCCGCCGCATCCCGCATCAAAGCGCAGAGTTTCGTGATGCCGCGGAACCCGAGGAGACCGGACTGGTAGATGAGGTTCACAAAATGGCCTGTGTTGCCGTAATACGCGGCTTTCTGCCCGATGGCGAGCACGTTCCCGTCTTCGCGGGAAGCGTCTTCAAAGGGCATCTGACGCATCCTCCAGTCGATCATCGGAAGGGTATCCGCGTCATGCCCGTGTTCGGAAGCCAGGGCTTCCCAGCGGGACTTCGCGTCCTCGTCCAGTGGACCGCATGCGTCGGCGTAGACGCAGGTGACGGAGAAGCCGCAGGACTCCAGCAGTGCCGCGAGCCCGAAGGGCCGGGGCGTGGAGGCGGCATCGATCGTGATATTCCAGCCGGACAGCGCTTTGGCAGTCTCCGCCAGCGCCTGTTCGGCTTCGTGTCTGTAGGGGCCCAGCAGTCCTGCACGGACAATGGGCGTCAGGCCGACGCGCTCGCCGGCACCGGAGGCGTTGATCGCCGTGGCGACCTTCTCCAGCACCGCGCGTTCGGTGCGGTCGATCTCGTCGAAGTCCCAGCAGTACGGCACTTCCAGGAACGGAGTCCCGAGCCGTTTTTTCAGGTCTTCGCAGGCCGCTTTCCCGAAGGGGTGGGTGTAGAGGTTCAGAGCGGCGTCCGCCATCTGCTGGTACTCCTCATAGGTCTTCACCCGGGGCAGGTCATTGACTTTGTACCCGGCGAAGCCCAGGAGTTCCAGGAGCTCGGAAGACGGGTCGATCGCGAAGTAATTCCCGATGACGTTGACCGCCGGCGCGGGGGCGGCGGGCGCATAGCGGTGTACATCGCCCACCGGCAGCAGGCCCTTGTACAGAGCCCGGTTGGTGGCGGCCTCGTAGTGGGTCTGGGTCGTGCGCATGGTGCAGTTCATGTTGCCCTCGACGAAGAGGACGTCCGGGAAGCGCTTCGCGAGCTCCCGGAAGATGAGCGCCATGTTCGTGTCCATGAACTGGTGCATGCAGGAGTTGAAGACGAAGCAGATGGGCGGGTACTTCCCGTCCCGTTCGTGCCGCTGCCGGAGCAGGTCCGACACGCCCTCGATGAAGAGGGGCTCCATGCGGGAGCGGATCCAGTCCTCCTCCTCGACGACCACCAGCGAGAACCGGGTGCCGAGGCCGCCGAACTCCGCGGCAGACAGGGAGACGCCCCGCAGACAGCTTTCCGGGCAGACGTAGACTTCCACACTCTCCGGAACGAGCAGGGGAGTATGGGCGATGGTCCACGTCCCGCGAGCCGGGGGCGTGTATTCGAGGCCGGGCTTGTACGGCCAGTTGGCAGCAAGTTTGGTGGTCATAGTCATTCCTCGTTGGCGGTCAGCAGATGCGGGGCAGCAGTTCTCCGCCGGGCAGCGGCAGGATGGTCTTCGTTCCGATGGAGGTCTTCATGACGACTTTGCCGGGGTTCGACTCCGTCACCCGGCCGATGACGGCGGCCTTTTCTCCATAGGGCGATGTACGGAGTGCACTCACCAGGTCCTCCGCGTATTCAGACGGCGCCACGATGACGAGGCGCCCTTCACAGGCGAGGTACAGGGGGTTCAGGCCGAGCATGTCGCAGACGCCCCGGACGGTCTCGTCCACGGGGATGTCTCTGTCGTTCAGTTCGATGCCCACGCCGGCCTGGTCGGCGATCTCGTAAAGGACCGTGCCGACGCCGCCGCGCGTGGCGTCCCGGACGACGTGCAGGTCATGGGTGACGCCCATGAGGGCGTCGACCGCGGAGGACAGGGGCGCGCAGTCGGACGTGACGTCCGCCTTGATCTTGAATTCGTTGCGCTCGAGCAGGATCGTGCAGCCGTGGCGGCCGACGTCGCCCGAGACGATGATGCAGTCGCCGGGCTTCGCGCAGGCGCCGCCGACGTTCACGTCATCCGGGATGACTCCGATGCCGGTGGTCGTGATGAACACGCCGTCGACCTGGCCCTTGCCGGCCACCTTGGTGTCGCCGGCGACGATCTTCACGCCGACCTCCTTACAGGTCTTCGCCATGGCTTCGACGATGCGCTCGAGCCGCGCGGTCTCGAAGCCTTCCTCGATGACGAACCCGCAGGTGAGGTACAGGGGCTTCGCGCCCATGCAGGCGATGTCGTTGACCGTCCCGCAGATGGACAGCTTGCCGATGTTCCCGCCGGGGAACTCCGCCGGGGAGACGATGAACCCGTCGGTGGACATGGAAAGTCTGCCCTCGGGGCGCGGCAGGACGGCGGCGTCGTCCGCGGTCAGAAGGTCGTTGTCGAAATACTTTTTGAACAGGCTCGCGATGAGTTCGTTGGTCTGACGGCCGCCGGACCCGTGAGCCAGAGTGATGGTCTCGTTCATAACGTTCTCCTAGTCGATGTTGTACATATAAAACGCGGAGCACGCGCCCTCATCGGACACCATACAGGCACCGACGGGGTGCTCCGGGACGCAGGCTTTGCCGAAGCACGGGCACTGGTCCGGACGGATCTTGCCCTGCAGG
>JAZOTY010000084.1:0-11499 GCA_045657845.1 Acutalibacteraceae bacterium
GTCTTGTTCAGGACGACCGCATAGAGGCCCTTCCGGTCCTCTGCCTCCTCACAGGAGATGACGGTCGCCGTGAACGCCCTGCAGTAGGTGTCGGCGTCATAGAGTTTTTCGGTAACAAGTGGTTTATTCATAGATCAGCGTACTCTTTTCTAAAAAGCTATGGTGTAAGTATAGCACAGTCTGTGGTAAAATTTCACTATACGAACGGGAGAGGAGGGTCCGCGATGTACGAATCCATGGAAGCGCTTTCTGCCGCCTGCGCAGGCTGTGAACGGTGCCGCCTGGCGTCCGGACGGACGAACCTGGTCTTCGGCGTCGGAGACCCGCACGCAAAGCTCCTGTTCGTCGGGGAAGGCCCCGGTTACCAGGAGGATGTCCAGGGCGAACCCTTTGTCGGGCCCTCCGGACAGCTTCTCGACAAATACCTCGCCGCCATCGGTCTCGACCGGGAACACGGCGTGTACATCGCGAACATCGTCAAATGCCGCCCGCCTCAGAACCGGGACCCGCAGCCCGACGAACAGGACGTCTGCATCGAATGGCTCCGGGAGCAGGTGCGGGTACTCCGGCCGAAGGTCATCGTGTGCCTCGGACGCATCGCGGCGCAGCGGCTCATCGACCCCGAGTTCCGGGTCACCCGGGAACACGGGCAGTTCGTGGAAAAGAAGGGCGTCCACATGATGGGCACGTTCCACCCCGCCGCGCTCCTGCGCAATCCGAAACAGAAACCCGACGCCTTTGACGACTTCCTCGCCCTGCGGGACAAGCTCGTCGAACTGGGCATGCAGCCGCCCGTCAACGGAATATGAAAAGACAGCCAGACCGGCAGGACCGGTCTGGCTTTTTGATTGGCATGGACTGCCTTATTTTTTGTTTTTCTTTTCCGCGATCATGTCGATCTCGGCGAGGTCGTACGGAGTCTCCTGGTACACGAAGTAGTTGATCCAGTTCGAGTAGAGGAGGTTCGCGCAGGAGCGCCAGGTGTTCGGCACACGCTTCGTGACCCGGTCGTTCGGGAAGTAGTTCACCGGCTTCTCGATGGGAAGGCCAGCGTCCAGATCCCGTTTGTACTCGTTGTACAGGGTGTCCGCGTCGTATTCCGTATGACCGGTGATGAAGATCTGACGGCCGTGCTTCGTCGAGATGGCGAAGACGCCGGCCTCCTCCGAGGAGGACAGGATCTTCAGTTCGGGAACGGCCTCCACCTCTTCCCGCCAGATGGTCGTGTGACGGGACTGAGGCACGTTGAAGATGTCGTCGAACCCGCGGAAGAGCATGGAACTCTTCTTGTCCACCTTGTGGGGGTAGACGCCGAACAGTTTCTCCGGAAGGTCGTGCTTCGGGATGCCGTAATGGTAGTAGAGACCCGCGAAAGCGCCCCAGCACAGATGGAAGGTGGAGTAGACGTGGGTCGTGCTCCACTCCATGATCTCACAGAGTTCATCCCAGTAGTCGACCTCTTCGAAGGGCATCTGTTCCACCGGCGCGCCGGTGATGATGAGTCCGTCGAAGTTGCGGTCTTTGACCTCGTCGAAGGTCTTGTAGAAGGCCAGCATGTGGTCTTCCGGCGTGTGGGAGCTCTTGTGGGACTGGGTCATGATGAGTTCCAGTTCGATCTGCAGCGGGGTGTTGCCGAGCAGGCGGCTGAGCTGGGTCTCGGTCTCGATCTTCTTCGGCATCAGGTTTAAAAGGAGGATGTGCAGAGGACGGATGGCCTGGGTGTTCGCCCGGGTCTCCTTCATGACGAAGATATTCTCACTTTTCAAAACCCGCGCCGCGGGGAGATCGTTCGGGATCTTGATTGGCATATTAGTTCACTTCTTCCGGTTCCTGACGTCTCGCGTGGAGTTCTTCGGTGATCTCCGCGACTTTCTCTTCCGTCAGGATGAATTTCTTTGCAAAGATGACGATGGCGATGAGCAGAAGGACGATGGGGATGACCGTCATGGAAAGACGGAGGCCGGTGCGGGCCGACTGGTCGATGACCATGGCCACGGAATCGGCGTCAGTGCCCTCCTTCTGGATATGGTTGATGGACAGCGTCAGGGACGCGGCCAGAGCGGCGATGCCGCTGGCCAGTTTGACGACGAAGGTCTGCATGGAGAAAATGACGCTCTCCTCTCTGCTGCCGTTCTGGAGTTCGCCGTAGTCGACGGTGTTCGCGAGGAAGACCGTGACGAGGACGGTGAGGATACCGTTGGCGGCGAAGATGAGGAATCCGGGGATGAGCAGCAGGTAGATGTTGCTCATGGGGGTCAGGAACGCGATGGCGATGAGCAGCGCGTAGCCCAGGATGGCAGAACCTGCACCGAGATAGAAGATCTTCGTGGTGGAGAAGAACTTCCGGAGCAGCGGGAACAGGATCATCATGGAGAGGATGGATACGGCGCCGCCGAAGGTGTTGAACAGCGTGTAGCTGTTGTACCATGCATCGCCGCCGACATCGTACTTGAAGAAGTAGATGACGAGGTTCGAGGTGATGTAGACGGCGGTATTGACGAGGACGATCGCCAGCACGACGACCATGGTCTGATCGTTGCGGATGAGCGCGCGGAACAGGTCGCCCACAGAATTCGTCTTCACGTTGACCGTGGATTTCTCCTTGATGGTGACCACCGCGATGACCTCGAAGAGGACGAAGATGGCGGCGATGATCAGGGCGAACCGGGAGAAGCCGATCCGCTCGTTGCCGGCGCCCAGAGCCTGAACGGCGATGACTGTGACGATGGTGATGAGCGCGGAGCCGACACCGGCACAGGAACGGGCCAGGGTCGTCAGGTTCTCACGCTCTTTGCCGCCTTCGGTGAAGGCGGGGATCATGGACCAGTAAGGGATGTCCATCATCGTGTAGGTCGTGCCCCAGAGGATGTAGAAGACAGCCGCGTAGGCGGTCAGGCCCGAGGGGGTGAGGCTCGGCGGGGCCGAGAACATGACATACAGGATGACAGCATTCAGCAGCGTACCGATGAGGAGCCAGGGGCGGAATTTGCCGAGGCGGGTCCGGGTCTTCGCGGTGATGATGCCCATGATCGGGTCGTTGAACGCGTCGAAGACACGGGCCACGAGCAGGATGACGCCCATCGCCGCAGCCGGGACGCCCATGACGTCCTGGAAGTAGTAGAGGACATAGCTTGCGGAGAGCATGTAGCAGAGGTCTTTGCCGACCGCTGCGAGACCGTAACTGGTTTTCTCCTTGCCGGAGAGTTTTTTGGTTTCAAGTGCCTGCGCCATAATACACTCTCTTTCTTATTTCCAACTCGAGTTCAGGTCGACGGTACGGTTGAAGATCAACTTGTCGGCTGTCGAGTACTTGTCGACCGTGTAATAACCTTTTCTCATGAACTGGAAGGTGTCGCCGGGCTTCAGGTCGACGAGGTCGCCCTCGATGACCGCGTCCGGAAGGACTTCCAGCGAATTTGGGTTCAGGTAGTTCTCCAGGGGCTCTGCGGGGTCGGACGGGTTCGGCACGTTGAAGAGCCGGTCGTAAAGCCGGACTTCTGCCGGGATGCAGTCCGCCGCGTTGACCCAGTGGATGGTGCCCTTGACCTTTCTGCCGTCAGGGGTCTCGCCGCCCCTGCTCTCCGGGTCGTATTCGACATGGATGCAGGTGACGTTCCCGTCGTCATCGGTCTCGTAGGAGGTACAGGTGGCATAGTAGGCGCCCTTCAGGCGGACCTCATTGCCGGGGTAGAACCGTCTGTACTTCTTGGCAGGCTCGATCATGAAGTCGTCCTGCTCGATGAACAGTTCGCGCGAGAAGGTGACCTTCCGGGTCCCCATCTCGGGTTTCTTCGGATGGACTTCCACTTCGATCTCTTCGGTCTGCCCCTCGGGGTAGTTGTCGATGATGACTTTCAGCGGACGAAGGACCGCCATGGCACGGGGCGCGTTCTCGTTGAGATCGTCCCGGACACAGGCTTCGAGCAGTCCGAAGTCCACGACGGAGTAGGCCTTGGAGATGCCGATGCGGGCACAGAAGTCCCGGATGGCAGCGGGCGGGAAGCCGCGCCGTCTCATGCCGGAGACGGTGACCATGCGGGGGTCGTCCCATCCGTCGACATAGCCGTTGTTGACCAGATAGAGACAGCGGCGTTTACTGGTGACACAGTAGTTGAGGTTGAGGCGGGCGAACTCGATCTGCCGCGGGGCAGGTTGGTCGACCTCACACTCCTGACAGACCCAGTCGTAAAGGGGTCTGTGGTTCTCGAACTCGAGGGAGCACAGCGAGTGCGTGACACCTTCACAGGCGTCTTCCAGCGGGTGGGCAAAGTCGTACATCGGGTAGACGCACCACTTGTCGCCCTGGCGGAAATGGCTCATGTGCGCAATGCGGTAGATGACCGGATCTCTCATGTTCATGTTCGGAGAGGCCATGTCGATCTTCGCGCGGAGCACCTTTTCCCCGTCGGCGAACTCGCCTTTGGTCATGCGGTCGAAGAGGTCGAGGTTCTCCTCGATGGAACGCTCCCGGTACGGGCTGTTCTTGCCGGGCTCGGTCAGCGTGCCGCGGTATTCCCGGATCTCGTCGGCCGACAGGTCGTCGACATAGGCAAGACCCTTTTTGATGAGAAGGATGGCCTTCTCGTACATGTAGTCGAAGTAGTCGGAGGCGTGGTACAGGTTCTCGTAGTTGTACCCGAGCCACTTGATGTCCTCGGCGATGGCGTCCGCGTACTCGGTGTCTTCCTTGCCGGGGTTCGTGTCGTCCATCCGCAGGTTGCAGATGCCGTTATATTTCTCCGATGTGTAGAAGTTGATGTAGATCGCCTTCGCGTGGCCGATGTGCAGGTAACCGTTCGGCTCCGGCGGGAACCGGGTCTGGACGTGGTCGTACGCACCGGACGCGAGGTCCGCGTCAATGAAGTCGTGGATGAAGTTCGAGGGCGCCGCGGGCGCATTCAAGGTTTTCTCTTCCATTCGGTTCACCCCTTATAGTAGTCTGCCGCCTTCCGGAGGCGATCCACGCATTCCTCTTTGCCGAGGATCTGCATGATGGCACAGAGGTCGGGCGTGTTGGTCCGGGACGTGATAGCCACCCGGATGACTGTGGACACGTGGCCGACATGGCCTTTGAACGCCGTCGGGTCCTGTTTCCACTCCTTGACGTTCGGCGTGTAGCCGAGGGGCTCACAGAGGCTCTTGACCTTGTCGAACCATTCGGACTGGTCGTCGTTCTCGTCATAGACGCCGATGTACGCTTCGAGGATGGCGGCGGCGTCGGCCGGCGTCACGTTCTCGGGGAGCTGGTCGAAGTCCTCGGTGTAGAGGTCGTCATAGAGGTAGGCGACGAAGTCCGGGACCTCGGACCATTTGGCGATATCTTTTCTCGGCTTCTTCCCGCCGCGGTCGACACTGAGGATCCGCAGTGCCTTTTCCCGGTCGGCCGTCAGAAGGTCGTAGAAGTCTTTGTTGTATTCCTCTGCCCAGGTGAGCACCCGGTCGAGGACCGTTTCCGCGCTCATGAGGGAGATGACGTTCTTCGAGACGTCGTTGAGTTTCGCAAGGTCGAACAGCGCGCCGGACACGCTCATTTTTTTCAGATTGAACGGGAAGTCCGAGAGCGGAGCCTCCTTGTTGGCGCGGCGCCAGTCTTCGAAGTTTGAGTTGGCCAGCGTCAGCAGGTACTCGAGGACCGATTCTTTCGGGTAGCCCTCTTCCACATAGTAGCTGACCGCCGCCTCCGGGTCTTTGCGCTTCGAGAGCTTGCGCTTGTTGCCGTCATCGAGTTTCATGATGGGGGCGATGTGCGCGAACTTCGGAGCACGGAACCCGCAGTACTGGAACAGCTGCAGGTGGACCGGCACGGAGGAGATCCACTCGTCGCCGCGGACCACGTGGGTCGTGCGCATGAGGTGGTCGTCCACGCAGTGGGCAAAGTGGTAGGTCGGGATGCCGTCGGTCTTGAGGAGCACGATGTCCATGATGTTCTCCGGCAGCTCCATCTTCCCCTTGATGATGTCCTGATAGCGGACCTTCTTTTCGGGGTCGCCCTGAGACTTGAGACGGAGGACATAGGGCTGTCCTTCGGCGATGCGCCGTTCCACTTCGGAGAGCGGCATCTCCCGGTCTCTGGCGTACTTGCCGTAGTAGCCGGGGTTCACGCCCTCTTCCTCCTGCTGTTTGCGGATGGCGTCGAGTTCCTCTGCCGTGCAGAAGCAGGGGTACGCGAGTCCCTCTTCAGTGAGTTTCTTTGCGAAGCAGCGGTAGATGTCTCTGCGTTTGCTCTGCTGGTAGGGGCCGTAGGCACCGGACTCCTGTTCGAAGCCGGTGACGCCTTCGTCCATGGTGACGCCGAAGTCCGAGAGACCTTTGACGATGCCGGAGACGCCGTCTTCGACTTCCCTCTTCTTGTCGGTGTCCTCGATGCGAAGGTAAAAGACGCCGCCGGTGGTGCTCGCCGTCAGCTTCGCGACATAGGCGGCGAAGAGGCCGCCGATGTGCAGGAAACCGGTCGGGCTCGGCGCGAACCGGGTGACGCGTGCGCCTTCCGCGAGATCTCTCTCGGGGTACATCGCCTCATAGTCCTCCGGGGTCTTCTCCACATCCGGAAACAGCAGTTCCGCGAGTTTCATGTAGTCTGTCAAAAAAACCGCTCCTCACAAAAAATGGTTCTTAATATTATAAGGGAATCCGCTATAAATGTAAATAGAACCGCACGGCAAAGGAACGCGTCAGACTGGCGCTTAAAGTAATCTTTTTTACTAAACCGACGAGGGACTGTAGCAGGATGATACCATACTACTAACGAACGGGCAGCGGCCGTTTGGAGGACTCGTTGGAAAGCCGCACCCTGCTGTTAAAATAGAACCACTTCAAAAAACCCAATGAGAAAAGGGCATAGGTATTACTATGAGTACGTATCAGAAGATCATTCGCGATCTGAGGGAAGATCACGATATGACTCAGGAACAGGTGGCTCAATATCTCGGAACCTCACAGACCATGTACGCACGGTATGAACGGGCGGCCAGCGAGATGCCGATCCGGCACCTCATCAGTCTCTCCAAACTGTATGGGGTCTCCACCGACTTCATCCTGGGTCTCAGCAAAAAGAAGAAGTGAACAAAATCCCCTAGGCAAACAAAAAAGCATCCGGTAAACACCGGATGCCTTTTGTTTTTTGTGAAGTTGTGAAAACAAACTTACGCAAGCTCGATGGTAGCACCGACTTCGTCGAACTTTGCTTTCATCTCTTCTGCCTCATCCTTGGAGACAGCTTCCTTGACGGTCTTAGGAGCGCCGTCAACGAGGGCCTTCGCATCGGCAAGGCCAAGGCCGGTGATCTCACGGACGACCTTGATGACCTTGATCTTGTTGGCGCCGACCTCTTTCAGGACAACGTCAAACTCGGATTTCTCTTCAGCAGCAGCATCGCCACCGGCAGCGGGGCCGGCAACAGCAACAGCGGCGGCAGCGGAGACGCCGAATTCTTCTTCAACAGCGTGAACGAGCTCAGACAGCTCGAGAACGGACATGGTTTTGATCTCTTCAAGAAGAGCAGTAACTTTCTCAGAAGCCATGGTTTTTTCCTCCATTAAATTAATTGAAAAATAGTAGTTTGATTATTCCTCTGCGGGAGCTTCTTCGGCGGGAGCTTCTTCAGCGGGAGCCTCCTCTGCGGGAGCCTCTTCAGCCGGAGCTTCTTCTGCAGGTGCAGCTTCCTCTGCGGGAGCTTCTTCAGCGGGGGCAGCCTCCTCTGCGGGGGCAGCTTCCTCAGCCGGAGCTTCTTCAGCGGGAGCCTCTTCAGCGGGAGCTTCTGCGGGTGCAGCCTCTTCCGCTGCGGGTGCCTCAGCCGGTGCCTCTTCAGCTGCAGGTGCAGCCTCTTCGGCGGCCGGAGCGACATCGCCCTCTTCAGCCTTCTTGTCGACAACAGCCTGGATGACCCGTGCGAAGGACGCGATGGGTGCGTTGAAAGCGTTGCAGACAGTGGCCAGAAGAACTTCGTACGGGGGCAGGTCGGCCAGAGAGTTGATGGTCGCCAGATCGACGACGTCACCGTTCAGGTAACCGCTCTTGATCTGGAAGAAATCGTGACCCTTCGAGAAGTTCTTGAGGATGCGGGCGGCGGCGACGTGATCTTCCTTGGAGATCGCGAGTGCGGTCGTGCCGGTCAGGACATCTTTCAGACCGTCAAGACCTGCTTCTTCCGCGGCTCTGCCGAGGATGGAGTTCTTGATGACGGTGTATTCGATGCCGGCCTCACGGAGTTCGCGACGAAGGTTGGTGTCGTCCGCGACGTTGATGCCCTTGTATTCGACGAGAACGCCGGCGACGGAGTCGGTCAGTTTTCCTGCGAGTTCCGTGACCTGAGCTTTCTTCATTTCGAGTACTTTTTCGCTTGCCATTTACGTTTCACCTCCTGGGGATAAAGAATAATGCTCTTCCTTTTCCAAGGAAGAGCATTTCTGTAAACTGAACGCAATGGCGTTATAGTCTTTGAGATGGCTCTTTCCTCGGCAGGTAGGACGGGACCTGTTACGTGTCTTTCGACACACCTGCTGTCTTAGGTAAAGAAACAGCATTGGTATACTAGCACAGGGGTGACCCTGTGTCAAGTAGCGTTGGGAACTGCTTACTGAGCAGTGTATTTGGCCGGGTTGAACTTGACGCCGGGGCCCATCGTGGAAGCAAGAGCGCAGGATTTGAGATACTGGCCTTTTGCCGCGGCGGGTTTCGCCTTGACGATGGCATCCATCAGAGTGTCAAGGTTCTCCTGGAGCTTTTCCGGACCAAAAGAAGCTTTGCCGATGGGGCAGTGGATGATGTTGGTCTTGTCGAGTCTGTACTCGATCTTACCGGCTTTCGCTTCGGTGACAGCCTTGCCGACGTCCGGGGTGACCGTACCGGCCTTCGGGGACGGCATGAGGCCACGGGGACCGAGGACACGACCGAGCTTACCGACGACACCCATCATGTTGGGAGCGGCGATCGCCACGTCGAATTCCAGGAAACCTTCGTTCTGGATGCGATCGGCAAGATCTTCGGCACCGACGATCTCTGCACCGGCTTCTTCTGCGGCCTTGGCCAGATCGCCTTTGGCGAAGACGGCGACGCGGACGCTTTTGCCGGTACCGTTCGGGAGAACGACTGCGCCGCGGACCTGCTGGTCAGCGTGACGGGAGTCGACACCCAGACGGATGTGAGCTTCGACAGTTTCGTCGAACTTGGCTTTCGCTGTATCGCAGACGAGCTTCAGAGCTTCGTCTACTTCATAAGTTTTGGTTTTGTCGATGAGCTTCTTGCTCTCGACATATTTCTTGCCGTGTTTCATTCTTCTTTACCTCCCGCGTTAGTCTTCCACAACGACGCCCATGGAACGTGCGGTACCTGCGATCATAGAGCAGGCCGACTCGATGCTGGCAGCATTGAGGTCGCGCATCTTCGTCTCGGCGATCTGTTTGATCTGATCCATCGTGATGGTCGCAACTTTGTTCGTGTTGGGCTCACCGGAAGCCTTCTCGATTCCGCAGGCCTTCTTGATGAGGACCGCTGCGGGCGGGGTCTTGGTGATGAATGTGAAACTGTGGTCTGCATAAACCGTGATGACGACAGGAATGATGAGGCCCATGTCATTCTTCGTGCGCTCATTGAACTCCTTGGTGAACGACATGATGTTGATGCCGTGCTGACCAAGAGCCGGACCGACAGGCGGTGCCGGAGTTGCTTTTCCTGCGGGGATCTGCAGTTTAATGAAACCGATTACCTTCTGTGCCATTGTTTTGCACCTCCAAAAAAATGTGGTAATTGGCGGAACGGGTCTTCCCTTTGCGGGGGCGTTCCTCCCACGGGACCTGGAAAAGTCCCTGTAACAAAAGCAGCATGCTGCCTATTACCAATGTTACGGTGATTACGCTCAGGCAAGTTCTACCTGATTGAGAGCAAGGTCGGCGGATGTCTCACGACCGAACATGGAGATCGTGACTTTGACACGACCTGTTTCGGTGTTGATCTCCTGGACCACGCCGGAGTAGTCGGCGAGGTTGCCGCCGGTGATGCGGACGAAGTCTCCCACTTTGTAGTTGACTTCGACGCTGGTCGCCACTTCTGCCTCTTCGTCTTCGACGCCGAGGTTCTTGACTTCCTGTTCTGTCAGGGGGACCGGCTTGCTCTCCGGACCTACGAAACCGGTGACACCGCGGGTGTTGCGGATGACATACCAGGCGTCGTCTGACATGACGTATTCGTTGTCTTCTGCTTCGACAGCGACTTTGACGAGAACATAACCCGGGAAGATCTTGCGCTCGACCTCTTTGGTCTCACCGTTGTCCTTGACCTCCACGACGATTTCCGTGGGGACGCGAACATCGAGGATCTGGTCGTTCATGTTCCGGTTGTCCACGACTTTCTTGATGTTGTCCTGGACTTTGTTCTCATAGCCGGAGTAGGTATGGACGACATACCATTTCGTGATTCCTGCCATAGGACTGTCCTCCTCCGTTACAGCAGCCCGATTTGAGCTTTCAGAAGGATGACCGCTGCCTCTGCGTCAGCAGGGGAATAGTTGTAGATCAGCTCCCGAATCTTAACGAAGAGGGCGTCAAAGACCCAGACACCGATACCGATGACAAGAATGACCAGGAGAACGACGAGGAAATTCTTGAACGTATCTTTGGCACTGGACCAGTTGATTTTCTTCAGCTCTTTGAAAAGGCCTTTCCAGAAGTCTTTGAAGTTGGTCCAGAATCCGGGTTTGGATTCTTTCTCAGCCTTCTTGTCCTTCTTCGGAGTTTCCTTTTTCTTGGCTGCGTAGGCGGGAACTTCTTTTTCAGCTGCTTTTGCTGCGGCTTTCTCCGGAGAGGTAGCCTTTTTCTTATTCTTCGCCATTACAACTGCCTTCCTTACTTCGTTTCTTTGTGGAGGGTGTGTTTCTTGCAGAATCTGCAGTACTTATTCATCTCCAGCTTGTCGGGTGTGTTCTTTTTGTTCTTCATTGTGTTGTAGTTGCGCTGACCGCACTCTGTGCAGGCCAAAGTAACACGTACTCTCATGTCGGCACCTCCAATTATGGATCAATAGTTTTTGTCTTCTGCCTGGGAGGGCAGAAGCATCTGCCTCCCTCTCTGAGCGTTCTTCTCATGCTGTTTCTCGGGCGATTTGCACAAAGTTCTCTGTGACGTACTCCCTTAAAAAAGCGCGCAAAAAAAGAACCCTCTCGCAAGAGGTATAGGAATTCTACCATATCTCTTACCAGGGTTCAAGGATTTTCTTTTAATATTTTAATATTATTATATATAGCATTTCCGCACCCACAAGATAGGGTATTTCCACCCCGGTGCAGGCACTAGGCAGCACGTGTCAAAAAGAAAAAGGATCGAGTTCGCTCGATCCTTTTGCGTACCCTGAAAACTGAACAAAGAAACATCTACTCGCAAATCCTAATACTTTCACTTAGACAAGCCCTCGACCGATTAGTACCGCCTAGCTGAACATGTCACCATGCTTACACTTGCGGCCTATCTACCTCGTAGTCTACAAGGGGTCTTACTAGCTTATGCTATG
>JAZOTY010000085.1:0-2829 GCA_045657845.1 Acutalibacteraceae bacterium
CGCAATATGCTCCGCGCCCGCCGCGAAAAGACCGGCGTCGAGACCGTCGCGCTCGTCGGCTACACGAACGCCGGCAAGTCGACCCTGATGAACGCGCTGACCGGGGCCGGCGTCCTCGCCGAAGACAAGCTCTTCGCGACGCTCGGCCCGACGTCCCGCGCCCTGCGCCTGCCCTCTGGCCGGCAGGTCATGCTCATCGACACCGTCGGCCTTGTCCGGAACCTGCCTCACCAGCTGGTGGAGGCATTCCACTCGACACTCGAAGAGGCGGCCGCCGCGGACGTCATCCTGAACATCTGCGACGCGTCTTCCCCGGAATACGAAGACCACCTGCGGGTGACGGAAGAGGTCCTGAAAGACCTCGGTGCCGAAGGCATCCCGACCCTGCAGGTCATGAATAAATGCGACCTCATCAACGAGCAGCCGCACATCGCCGGAAACAGTATCTACATCTCCGCCCGAAACGGATCGGGGCTCACGCTCCTCCTGGAAGCGCTGGAAAAAGCGTTCCCGGAACAGAGGGTCCGCGCGAAGTTCTGTTTCCCCTTTGAGGAACTGTCTCAGGCGTCGATCGTCCGGGACGACAGTGCCGTACAGGGGGAGACCTACACGGAAGACGGCCTGGTGCTCGACGTCATCTGCCGCGCGCGGATGGCGGACCGTTACAGAGAATTCCTGATGGACGACAAGGAGGACTGACCATGTTCCTGATGATCGGTGTCAACGACGGGCAGAACGCCCTTTACTACGAAAAACTCGTCTACTTTTCCCACCTCGGGAGAGCCGTGAACGTGACGGTCTTCGTGACCTTCACGCAGCTCCTGCTGTTCTTCATCCCGACCTTCAAGTGGAACAAACGCTACTACGTCCAGCTGCCGAACGGCGAAGTCTTCGAACTGAACGCCGAGGTCGGCCGCGCCGTGGAGCGGGGGAGAGACGTCGACATCACAGAAAAGGACTGCTTCCAGTCCGGCCGGGCGGACTATTACGCAAACGGCGGTTTCGGCGGCAGCATCAAAGACTTTTTCTTTGGCGATTCGCAGAACAACGCTTCCGACGTCCACTACTGCCCGCACTGCGGCTACCCGATCGTCGACGACTTCGACTACTGTCCGAAATGCGGCAAACCCCTCAAATAAGTTTGCAATCTATATAAAACGTGTTATAATGCCATTCGGCAAATCCTAACAGCGGAGTTCGGCCTCTAAATCCTTCGCTATAGAAACGAAAACCAAGGAGAACACATCGTGAATCAGTTACTGAATAAGACTACCATGGTAGCCGCGCTTCTGCGCGCCGTCCCGGTGGGTATGACAGTCATCTTCGTTCTGGCGGTCGTTCTGATGAACTTCCTCGCCAGGATCACGCTGGTGTCTCTGCCCTGGCTTGCGCTCAACGCAGGCATTACCGTATCATGGGTGTCTTTTTTATTTGTCGACATCGTGACCCGGCACTTCGGGGCAAAGGCGGCCAACATGCTTTCTGTCGTGGCCATCGGCGTGAACCTCATCGTATGCTTCTTCAGCGTCCTCATCGGACGTCTCTTCGACCACCCGTCTCTCGACATGGTCGTCGGCGGACAGTGGTCCATCCTGCTGGCGAGCACCATCGCGTACCTCATCGCCGCCCTCACCAACAACTATACGAACGTCTTCCTCGGAAGACGCTTCTTCCGACAGGATCCTGACGGCCGGAAGGCCTTCGCGGTCCGGTCGTACATCTCCACGTTCCTGTCCCAGTGCGTCGACAACTTCCTGTTCGTCTTCCTGGCCTTCGTGGTCTTACCGAACCTGCCGGGCGCCCTGCCGGTCCATTGGACGGTCGCTCAGTGTGTGGGCGCGTCGGTCCTCTGCGCAGTCCTTGAACTGCTCTCCGAAGTCATCTTCTCACCCCTCGGCTACCACGTGGCGCAGAAGTGGAAAGAGAAGAACGTCGGGGAAGAATACCTCGAGACGTACTGCCCGAACGGTGTACTCGAAAGCTGAGGCGATCTACGATGAAACAGTTAGAATATCTCTCTGCCGCGGAGATCGGCAGAGAAGTCAATGCCGGACACATTTCCCCCACGGAAGTGGTCCGGTATTTTGAACAGCGGATCGCCGACGGAAACGGCGAGCTGAACGCGTTCGTCTACACAAAATTCGAAGAAGCGGAAGCCGCGGCGAAACAGCTCGAAGATCGGCTGGCCCGCGGGGAAGAGGTCGGTCCCTTCGCCGGCGTGCCCTTCGCCCTGAAGGATTTTCTGCCCTCGAAGAAAGGGTGGACGCATTCCCACGGGGGAGTGGAGTCTCTCATTCGGGAAGACCCGGTCGATTCCGAATTCACCAAAGCCATGGAAGCGGCGGGCGGCATCGCCATCGGCAAGACCAATGCGCCGGCGTTCGGCTTCCGCGGCACGACCGACAACAAACTCTACGGTCCGACCCGCAACCCCTTTGACCACCGGTACAACGCCGGCGGCTCCTCGGGCGGCAGCGCGGCAGCTGTTGCCGGCGGGCTCATCCCCATCGCCGAAGGCGGAGACGCCGGCGGCTCCATCCGCATTCCCGCCGCGTGGTGCAACCTCTTCGGATTCAAAGCTTCGGTCGGGACCGTCCCGAGCGTCATCCGCCCGGATGCCTGGTCGGCAACACACCCGTACTGCTTCAACGGCGGCCTGACGAAAACCGTGGAAGACAGCGCCATCCTCATGAGCTACATGGCGCACTATGATCCGAGAGACCCCCTGAGCCTGGACCACGGTCACCGGGATTTCGCGGAGCTCATGAAGCGCCCCATCGAGGGCTGGCGGATCGCCTACACACCGGACTTCGGGATGTTCCCGGTCGA